>DATAWG010000044.1 GCA_036267355.1 Pirellulales bacterium
GCAAAATCCGACGCGGCAAAATCCGACGCGGCAGCGCCCACCGGACCGCTGCTCGGAAAAACCGTTGTCGAGCATGTCAAGATCGGCGTCGTAATCACGGCCGACACCGGTCCGTGCCGTGGGATTGTCGCCACCGCTCCAGTGCCCATGAATTGGCCTGAGCAGCAGGTGAAGGTTGAAAAGGAGGAATCGACGCCGAATGTGCAGAAAATTCAATATCGGGTGCTCGCTGGCACGGTGCGGCAGATGATCGTGTTGGTGCCGAAGTTGAAATCCGGCGAAGAGGCCAAGGCGAGCGTCACCTTCGAAATCACCCGCCGCACGCTGCTGCCGCCGACCGACACGTCGGCCTATAAGTTGCTCCCGCATCCGGAAAAGAAATCCGAGTTGGCCCACTATCTATTGCCCAGCCCATTTATCGAAAGCCGCAACGAAAAAATTGTCGCGCTGGCGAAGGAAGTTACCGCGGGCAAGGCAGATTGGGCGAAGGTCGAAGCCATCTACGACGCCGGCCAGAAACGGCTGACCTACCGCGAAGGAGGCCCCATCAAAGGTGCTCTCGAAGCCTTGGACGAAGGCACCGGCCACTGCGAAGAGTTCTCATCGCTGTTCATTGCCATGTGCCGCGCCGTCGACATCCCGGCCCGAACTGTGTGGGTGCCCGGCCACTGCTATAGCGAGTTCTATATGGTCGACGCCGAGGGGCATGGATATTGGTTTCCTTGTCAATCGGCCGGCGATCGCAGCTTTGGCGGCATTCCCGAAACGCGGTATATCTTGCAAAAGGGAGACAACTTCTGCGATCCCGACCGTCCGGGGCGGCAACTCCGCTATGTCGCCGAATTCATGAAAGGCGTCGGCGGCGGCCAACCGAAATGCCAGTTTCTCCGCGAGAATGTGAAGGAGTAGAGATCGTCGGGAGAGAGACGCCAACGGTAGATTCAATTCGGATGCCCGCTGTTCTCGGTGTACAACGTGCCACTAACATACGAATTCTTTGTAGGGAGCGACGAAAGCGTCCTTGTTGGTGCAGGCAGACTCCGTGTGCCGTCGACGCACCGCGGAGCATTGCGCACGGAGCGGCGCGGACGGCACCCGGATTGTGCCTGCTACTTTGGTTGCGGCTCCGCCGCGCTGTGACTCTGTGGTTCGCCCTTCGTGGGCCTGCCTTCCAAATCAACGGCGAGAAGTGCCAAGCGACAAAACCTCATCTGCGTGAGACAGCTACACTAGCGGGTCACGCCGAGGGAGAAGCTGAAGATCTGGCCCTGGTCACCAGGGAGCATGTGCAACGGGAAGGCGAGATCGAGCGCGATCGGGGCGGCGCCCAACGCCGGAATCTGCAGCCGCAAGCCGACACCGGGTGCCACGCGGATATCTTTGGCATCGAAATGGTCGGCGCTCGATTCAACCGTGCCGAAGTCGACGAATGCCACGCCACGCACCACGTCATCGGCCGTGATCGGCATGTTGTACTCGACCGTGTTGAGCCACTCGAAATCGCCACCGACCGCGACGCCTTCATCCAACGGCGACACGCCGCGGAAGGCGAAGCCGCGGAGGGTTGAGAAACCGCCCGCATAAAATGTGTCGAATACCGGCGTTTCGTGCCCGGCGAATCCAACAGTGCTGCCGAAGCCGAGCACTTGCTTTCCCGAGCCGTCGGGCCGTTCGCCGAGCGTGAAGTATTGGCGCAAATCGATCTTCTGAATCGCGTAGTCGAAGCGGCCGAAATAGTATTGCAAATTATATCGAATCAAGTGTCCCGAGCCTGGCAGGAAGGGGCTGTCGCGGGTGTCGTGCTGGAAGCCGACACTGGGGCCATTCTCAAAGCTCCAACCCTCCGCGTTGACCACCTCCGGCGGCGTCGGCAACGTTTCGCCCGAAATCTTTACACGCTCGATCGTGTAGCCCAGGTTGCCGAGCAAGTCGGGAGTGAAATAGTAGCCGAGCGACGTGCTGTAGCTCACGCGCGTGTCAGTCCAGTTGTCGTAATAGCGCTCGAAGTAAGCGATGCTATTGGAGTAGCTGATCGGAGTGTCGAACAGATAGGGGTTGCGCAAGCTGATGACGTAGTTTTGCACTTCGACGCCCGGCGCCAATTCGATGCGCAACTGATCGCCGCCGCCGCGGAACGCCGTTCCATTGCGGAAATCTTCCCAACCCGACGGATAACGGAACGGATCGAAATTCTGCTCGTCGATAACGATGCTGCCGACCAAGCCCGCGTCGGAGTTCACGCCGACGCCAATTGAAAGTTTGCCGGTTTGCGTTTCGACGGCTTGCGGATCGATTTCCAGAAGCGGAAGGCCGGTGGTGGGATCGGTGGTATATCGCGTAGGGCTGGCGCCGGGCGCCGGAGCGGCGCCGGGAATTTGATAATAATTCACCGTTCCGCCGCTCATCGAAGTTCCGGGCAATGGAACGGGGGTGGGAGGATATTGCGGATACGCGCCTGGGCCGGCGTAGTTCGCGGGCGGCTGTTGGTTGTAAATGAGCGGCGCTTGTGGGACCGGCTGCTGGGCGTAAGCCGGCTGCGCTGCGTAACCGGGGGGCGGAGCATAGCCCGCGGACGGGGCGTAGCCGGGGCCTATCGGGTAAGCGCCGCTGCCAGGATTATAGGGGGCCTGCGCTTGGGCGGCTGACGCTGCTCCATAGCCCTGGGGAGCGGAATTGTAGGTCCCGGGATTTGCGGAATCCGGGCCCGTCGCGCCAGGGTTGTAGCCCCCGTAGGCAGGCGATTGGCCGCGGATAATCGGTCCCTGGGATTCGTCGTCGGCTTCGGATTCTTCGCCCCCACCAACGCCGATCGTCGTCGCTTCCTGGCCACAAATGACCAGTCCTTCCGGAGCACCGTTGGAATTGGTTCGCTGCTGTGGAAGCAAACGCGGCACGGAGAACGAAGACTGACCGGTGTGTTCCGGAGCCGGCTCGTCGGGGCACGGATCGATCCACTCGACGCCGTGGACCGGCGTCGCGGGTTGTTGTGCTTGCCGCGGTTGTGCTTGCTGGGGTTGGTACTGCTGGGGTTGTGCTTGTCGCGGTTGCGCCGGCGCTTTTTGCGACGGCGGCTGAGCCGGCTCGAATTCGAAATTCACGTCGAGCGTCTGGATCGGCGCCGGATCGCTATCGGGAGCTTGGCCGCGATAGTTCGATCCCGCAGATCCGGTCGAACCGGATCCCGACGAACCGCTCGAAGAATCCGAACCGGAGCCATTTGGGCTGCCGAACGACGGACCAAACGGCTGCGACGAACTGCCCGGCCCCGAACTATCCGACGAACTCGATCCGCCCATCCAGCCCGGACGGCGGTTCGGGCGCTCGGCCAATTGCTTGTTGGGATCGTCCATGCCGGGCGGCGGGCTGAACACGATCTTCGGCGCCTTGTTCGGATCGCTGGCGTAAAGCCCGCTCCCCTTCAACCGGCGTTCGTCTTTGCGCAACAGCGTGGTGTCGATGATGTCGCCGGGATGGAGCGAGAGGCGATCGAGGATCGTGACGTAGCTTGTGTGTGGCGATTCGCCGGTGATCGAGATATTGATCTTTCCGACGCGATATCGGGATCCTTCCTTGACATTAAAGACCAGATCCAACTGGTTCGATTCTTCGAGCAGGCGCGGATCGGCCTGAATATCGGCGAACACGAAGCCGAAGCTCCCATAAAAATCGCGGATCTTCCCCAGGTCTTTGTTCATCGCCCCTTGGTTGAAGAAGTCGTTGCCATGTAGCTTCATGTCCTTGCTGAGCCGGGCCGTGTCGAATGTCCTGTTGCCCAGGAATGAGATATTGCGCACCTTGTAGCGCGGGCCTTCGTTGATGACGAAGGTCAGATACATCCAGTTCTCGTCTTCATCGAAGCTCCACTCGCGGCCGATCTTCGCCTGAAAATAGCCGAACGAGCGGTAATACGACGTGAGTTTTTCGATATCTTCGTCGATTTTTTTGCGGTCGGCGTAGCCCTTGAAGCCGCCCCAGAAATACTTGGTATAGACATAGGGCGGGCCGGAATCAATCTGCGTGGCCAGGCGGGCGCCGGTTTCGAACGTGTTGCCGACGAAATTGACCAACCAGATCTTTTGCTTCCGCCCTTCGTCGATCAAAAACACCACGCCTTGATCGCCGGCGTTCAGCCCCTCGGCCACGAACACGCGCACCCGGTCGTAGCCATGATCGTGGTAGTACGATTCGAGCTTGTCGCGGGCTTCTTTGATGGCGTAGGGATCGAGGCCGTCTTTGACCTTCAGATCGGTCTTATCCAAGAGCGAGCTGCGCAGTGCGTGTTCACAACCGATGATTTTGATGTAGTGGATCACCGGCCGCTCGACGACCTGGAAGATGACCACCACGCCGTTGTTGGCGGGCTGGACGCGCGGCGAAACATCGACGAATTTGCGGGTTTTTAGAATCGCCTTGACGTCGTCTTCAACGGCCTGCGGATCGTACGGTTCGCCGGAGCGGGTTTTAAGCTTGGGAATTTTTTTCTCTTGGCTGCCGTGTACCCCTTCGATCACGACTTGCAGAACGACCGTTTGCCCCGGCGCGGCTGAGCCGTCCGCAATCGACGATGGCGCGCGGATGGTTTCTGGCTGCGTCGGAACCGCCGTATAGGCAGGCATGACGCCCGATGGCGGAGGATAGCCGGGCGCAGCGTAGCTCGGGGCCACGTAGCTTGGCGCTCCATAGCCGGGCGGACCATAGCCAGATGGGCCGTAGCCCGGCGGGGCGCCGGCGGTTGCCGGATAAGGCGAGGCACCGGAAGCCGGCCCGGCCTGCTGCGCGGGGGCGTAGGGCGTGGGGCCATACGGTGCGGCGCCCGTCGGGGCCTGACCGCGAACCGTTTCCTGCGACGCGCAACCGGCGGTCACCCAACACGCCATCATGCCAGCCCACAACGTTCGGCGGCCGAGCGAAATGTTCCGGCGAGAACAAGCCATCGGGTCTAATTCCGAGCAGAAAATTGCCGCAAAGGAACGGTAAAATCGGACCGAGAGAATTCGCATCGCAACAGCCGTGAGCGCTAGCCCGGCCGTCGCTGGCTCTTCTCGACACTTGCCCTGTGAATCAACGAGATGAGGAAGAAAGATAAGCACCCGGATTGGTCGCGTAGAAATACTGGAACCGCCGCAAGGCGACAAGGGGAAGTTGATTAAAATATGGCGGCTTTCCTCTGCCGGTCTGAGAAATAGGGCAAATTGGGGGTGAAACGAAGCGATCCGTCGCCGCTCCGATGTGGGCGCCACTCCGTGTGCCGCCGCTCCGCCGCTGTTTTTTTGGGCCCCTGCCACACCGAACGCGGGCAGAACACCCCCTCGCGAGCGCTTTGGGCTGCCAATTTCGATGCCGTTGCGGCTTGGCGGAGCAGGCTCCCCCTTCCGCTTGGCTCGACATCGAGATAGGTTGAATCGCGGTTGCACATTATCTTTCCCCCAGAACCGTTTGAAATGCTATCTCCGGCCGACATCCTGGGCGCCGACGGTCGCATTGCCGCGCGATTACACGAGCGTTATGAAGAACGCCCCGAACAGATGCAAATGGCCGAGGCCGTGGCCCAGGCGATCCGTCAGCGGCAGCATTTGGTCGTCGAGGCGGGAACCGGTGTCGGAAAGAGCTTTGCCTATCTCGTCCCCGCCATTCTCGCGGCGGTCGGAGAAGCCGCCAGCCAACCGATCGGCCGCGACGCTCGCAAGACATCCGATTCGGCAGAAACCAACGGCGGTGAGGCAAGACCCGCTTGGCCCCGCGTTGTGGTGTCGACGCACACGATCAATCTCCAAGAGCAGTTGATTCAAAAGGATCTGCCGCTGTTGCAGAGCGTCATCCCGCAGGAATTTAGCGCGGTGCTGGTCAAAGGGCGCGGCAATTACCTGAGCCTGCGGCGAATGCAAAACGCGCTGGCTCGCTCCGCTAGCTTGTTTCACGAGCCCGAGGAATTCGACCAGTTGCGCGAACTGGCCACGTGGTCGAAGGCGACGGGCGATGGCAGCCTCGCCGATTTGAAATTCCGCCCGGGCGGCACCGTGTGGGACGAGGTAGCCAGCGACCATGGCAATTGCATGGGCCGAACGTGCCCGTCGTTCAAGGATTGCTTTTATTATCGCGCGCGTCGCCGGGCCGCGAATGCACAGGTGCTGGTAGTGAACCACGCGCTGTTTTTCAGCGATCTGGCTTTGCGCCGCCAAGGGGCCAGTATCCTGCCGGACTACGATATCGTCATTCTCGACGAAGCCCATACCGCCGAGGCCGTCGCCAGCGATCACATGGGCTTGAGCCTTTCGAGCAGCCAAATCGATTTTCAATTGAATCGGCTGTACAACGACCGTTACAACCGCGGCCTACTGGTGTTTCACAAGCTCACCGATGCGCAGCGGGCCGTGTTGCGTTGCCACGAATTGGCCGACGATTTTTTCACCTCGGTCGAAGAATGGATCGCCGTGCATGCGGGCTCGAATGGCCGCGTGGCGCAGGCCGAGATCGTGCCGAATCCGCTTAGCCCGGCGCTCGCGCATTTGGCGCGAATGGTCAAGAAGGCGGGCTCGGCCCTAAACGACGAAAAGCAACAGCACGATTTCACCTCGGCCCACGATCGGCTCATGGCCTTGGCCGGCGAAATCGAAGCGTGGCGGAAGCAAGAAATGCCGGGCTTTGTCTACTGGGCCGAGCGCAGCGCATCGCGCCGCGGGCGGCAGCGCATCGAATTGGCCGCGGCGCCGATCGACGTCGGCCCGATTCTGCGCGAGTGGCTATTCGACAAAACGCCGACGGTGGTGCTCACCAGCGCCACGCTTTCGATCGGCCGCAGCGCTTCCTTCGATTTCTTCAAATCGCGCATCGGACTGACGCAATCCGATTCGGAAAAATTGGGCAGCCCGTTTGATTATGCCCGGCAGGTCGAGTTGATTCTGCTCGAGGGCATGCCGGATCCTTCGGAGCGCGACCGTTACGAACGGATGTCGATCGAGATGGTTCGCCGCTACGTTGCCAGAACCGATGGCCATGCGTTCGTGCTGCTTACCAGCTACGACATGATGCGCCGTGTGGCGCAAGGGATTTCTCCATGGCTGGCGGAGCGAAACTTGGCGATGTATTGCCAGGCCGACGGCATGCCGCGCAGCCTGATGATCGAGCGGTTCAAGGAAAACCCGCGCGGCGTGCTCTTGGGAACCGACAGTTTTTGGCAAGGAGTGGATATCCCGGGCGATGCGCTGCGAAACGTGATCATCACCAAGCTGCCGTTCAGCGTGCCCGACAAACCGCTTTTGGAAGCCCGGCTAGAGGCGATCCGAGCGGCGGGGGGGAATCCGTTCTCCGACTACCAATTGCCCGAGGCGGTGCTGAAGCTCAAGCAAGGCTTCGGCCGCCTGGTGCGCACCAAGACCGACACGGGCCTGGTGGTGATCCTCGACCCGCGCGTGCGCACGAAGCCCTATGGCCGAGTGTTCCTCGATTCACTACCGGATTGCCGCCGGACAGTGGAGACGGTGGAGGAAGGGGCCCGAGGCCCGCGGCCCGGGGCCGGAGAGACGCGACGACGATCTTGAATGGTTGAGCTGGGGATCCACTGCTCCGCCGCTGCCTACTTCCGACGGCCCTGAGCCGGGATGGCGTCGCCCAGCGTCCCGTCGGCGAAATTTGTCAGATTATCCTTATCGCTTGCTTGATAGCCGGTGCCCGACGGGAACGAGCCTTTTCCGCCGCCGAAATCGCCGTCATGGCCCGCGCTGATGATCTGAAACGACTTCGGATTCATGAATTCACCGATGTCCTTGTTATCAGATCGGTAGGGCCGTGCAATTCCTTTTCCGCCTTGTTTGAAATCCGCGTTGAACGGTGTCTGCGTCGCGTAGTTCTCGTGAGAAAAGAAGACATAGGGTGCATCGCCGCCCCCTTCCGAAACATACACGGGACACTGCTTCTTGCCGGCTGGATATTTCAACCGAGCCTTTTCGAAATTGAACATCGGAATCCGGGCGGTTGGATCGTCGAGCAGCTTGCTGACGGGGTGTTCTGGATCGGGGCTAAGTCCCTGAAGCCAAAAGCAGAGCGCCTGGGCTGGGCTCTTCACGCCTAGCTTCTTGACCGCAGCAGCCTCGGCCATTGCGTCGCAATGCGGAAAGGCGTGCGCAATGTGCCTGACCAAAGCTTGGTACTGCGGACTCTGCGTGTCGTCGAGCTTGTTGAAATCCGACGGCGGGTAGCCGCCATACCGTTCCTTGTATGCCTTAAACGCGGAATCCATCTGCGAGATTTCACTGAGGACGGCGCTCTCCGCCGCTTTCTTTCTCGCGCCCAGAAACCGCTCGAGAAGCGACGGCGACGCAGCCTGCGCGGGTTCGGCCGAGTTGTTTCGAACAGGCGGAGGCTCGGCGACACACAGTGCGGCGGCGCCCGCCAAACCGAGTAACGCAACGATTTCGATGCCCAAACGAACACGCATCCGAAGAACGAATGTGCGATCCATATCTGCCGCTCACGGGAAGCCGTGCAAAATTTAGATGCCACCTCCCATCAATTGTGCAGTCTGCTGCTACCAAATTGAAGGGGGCAGCAGCTCACGGCGGCGTGATGCACCGGACCGAGAGCCACAATCCTTCCGAGACCCACAATCCTTCGCGCCACTCTCACGCCACGGCGGCGCGCGCGATCCGCAATTCTTCGAGCATTTTCAGGCGGTAGGCGGCCATGCCGGAATGCGAAAAGCCTTGCTTGGTTTGCGGCGCGAAGGCTTCGAGCTTTTTTTGCAACTCGTCGGCCGCCTTGACGAAATTGGCTTTCGCTTTCTCCTTGATCCGCGCATCGGCAGCCGCAGCGTTGACGACGATCGTTCGGGCGTTGGCAAAATCGGCGAAGGCCGCGGGGAGCCCGGTGCGGCGGTCGACCATGCCGTCGGCGATTGCTTCGTCGCGCATCTTTTCCCAGCCGGCCTTGGTCAGTGAGAAATCGCTTGCCCGCCATTCTTGCTTTGGCGGCGCTGCCGCAGCCGCCACATTCTTGGCCTGCAATAGCCGTTCATAACCGGCCAACTCGGTTTTGACCTTGGCCAGAATGGCCGTTCGGTAGGCGAGCATGCCGACGTGCGGCAGTTTCTTCACCTTATGGATCGGCGTGAATTTCGTGAACACGTCGTTCACCCCGCGCAGCGCCGCCAGCACCATCTGCACGGCCATCGGGCTCGCTTGCTGGTTGACGTAGTTGGCCATGGCTTTGTCGTACAACTCGAGCGCCTTGCCGATGCCGGTGGAGGAATCTTGCAAACCGGCGGCAATGGCTTGTTTTTTCACTTCTTTCCACGGGACCGCGCCGAGATTGAAATCTTTGGCCCGCCATTTCTCGTCGTCGTCGAAAGCGATTGGCTTATTCTGCTGCGCGGCCCGTTTCTTCATCGCCTGATATTGCTCATTCGACAACGTGCGCAGCGTCTCGACGAGCCGGCCGTCGAGTGCCGCCGCTTGGCGGGCGTATTCCTCGTCGAACTTGTCGTCGGGAGTGCCGGAGAGGAGCCGGTTCAGTTCGTCGATGCATTGGACATGGATCGTGCTGACAGAGCGGTTGAGCGCATCGATCCCTTCGACATCGAGCTTCAGCGTCTCGAAGGCTTTGCTGGAGAACAATTCGAGGCGCATCTTGCCAAAGGGCGTCGCATGCTCGTTGCCACGCCAGCGGTCGTCGATCTTTTTCTTCCGCGCCGCGGCCTGGTTTTCGATCGCCTCTCGCTGTTCGCGAACCGCTTTCTCGAGCTGCTCCTTGCGCAGTTTGGCGATCTCGGCGGGCGACTTCGGGCCATATTCCGCCAAATCGATCAACGCAGCGCGCTTGGCGATGATTTCTTTCTGCGTCTTCGAGCCCTCGACCCACAACCGTCCGAGATAGTCGACCATGCCTTCATGGACCTGCGACTGCTCGTTGGCCACGGTGCCGATTTTCTTGCTCGCTTCCAGTAGATGGACGAGCGAGGCGAACAAGGTGTCGGCCGCGGCGGCGTTGAGCTGTTGGTTGTAGTATTTCCGGGCCGATTCATAGGCCACCATCGCGGCGCCGAAGCCGGAGCGTGTGTCGAACCAGCCGGCCGCAATTGCTCCTTTTTTTACCTCCTGCCAATTCGCGGCGGTGAGTTCGACCTTGGTCGCCCGCCATCGGGGATCGTATTTTTGCGAAGTGTCGCGGCCGATGAGCTTGTTGTAAGCCTTGTCGAGCGTGCCGGTTTCGGTCGATGTTTTTTGAATAGGTCCGGCCGTGGGATCATCTTCATCGACTTCGGCCTCGGCCAAGGCGCCGCCGGCGGTGGTGAGCATGAACTCGCGCACGATTTCGACGCTCGTGCCGGGCGCGGCAATTTCTTGCTCCGTGAGCCCCTCGCCCTGCAAGTAGCCGAGCGCCCAGGGGTCCTTGTGCACCACGGCCGCATAGGCCAAGGCGAAACGGGCGTATTTGCTCGAATTCTTGAAGATCAGCGTTTGCGCTTTGCGGTTGGGCGGCGGGCCGGCGGCAGCCTTCATTGCCGCGACGCAATTCGACGCGTCGGCCTTGTTGACCGCATAAAAGGCGGCGATATTCAACAATTGCAAGCCCTTGCCGGCAACCTTCGTGATCGCGCCGGGAATTGCTCCGACGCCGGTCGTCTCGGCCGCGGCGCCGGCCATCTGCACCAGTTTGGCAAACGCGGCGACCGTCGCCTTCGAGGCACGAATCTTTTCCTTCGTCGCCATTCGCGCCAGCGGCAGAGAGGCCATGCTCTCGGGATCGAGCTTCGCATGCCCTTCCATCTGCTGAATGCGGCTAAGATTCTCGAAATACTGCACCGCCTTGATCACTTCCTGCAGCATGTCTTTACCGGCCGACACGGCCGACATTGCCGGCAGCACCGTATCCCAATTGAGGCCCAAATCGATCAATCGATTCGTGACGTCGAGAATCGCCCGGTTCCGCTGGAATTCCAGGAGTTTTTTTTGCACCGGTTTCATTTCGTCGTCGACCTCCGAAGCCTGAACGCCCCTGGCGATCGCTTCAGCACTACTGGCAACCGCACCGACGCCTCGGCCCGCGACGCCAATGAACTTCGCGACATTCGAGAGGCTTTCGGTAATCCCGGCGAGCGTCGCCGGATCGGCGGAAATCTTGGCCGGCAATCGCGCGGCGACGATTTGCGTGCCCGTTTGCAGCAATTGTTGGGTCGTTGCGTCGGAATTGATCTGCTCGGCGTCGGGAACACTTTCCAAGAAGCCGAGTTCCTTTGCGCCGCCGAGGGCGGTGCGGCCGGTCTGTTTGATCCGGTCGCCCAGTTTTTCGCTTTGCGATTTCTGTTCGTCGAGCGCGGCCTGCAATTCGGCCGCTTGAAATTTGGCCCGTTGCTCCTCTTCGAAGTTCACGCGCGCCCGTTTGTACATGAGCACTTCGCGGACGACATTGTCGGGCCAGAAATTTCGGGGGATATTCGCAAACGCCACCTCGCCGGCCTGTTCGGGAGTCGAGCCGGCGGCAAGCAGCGCGTCGCGCCGCTTGAGCGCGAGGCCGGTTTGCCGTTCCATGTCTTTGAGTTGGCCGGATTTGGCTTTTTCCCCCAGTTGGCCGGTCGCGGCGCCAATGTAGAAGTTTTGGGCATCCGCATCGGAATCGAAGCCCCACTCCGCGTCGCTAATTTGCGATGTGAAATCGAAGGCCTTTTTGTCGCCCGCGGCAGCTTCGGCCGTCGAGGCTTTCACCCGAGCGACTTCGGCATCGAGCTTTTGTTTCGCCGTTTTCGCGAGTCCGGTCGCCTGATCGAGCAATTGGCCGGCCTTCACATAGTTCAACTGGCTCGCTTCCGACGTTGCATTTTCGTAAAGGGCAACGATGTCGCGCCCGGGTGCGGCGGCTTCGCGGAGCCGCCTGGCCGCGGCTTCGAGCGCCGCGATTCGCGGGGCGTCGTTCGCCTGTCGCGCGGCGACGAGGCGCGGAGCCATTTCCTCATTTGCGGCGTCGAGACCCGCTCGTTCGACTTGATTGAGGCGCCGGGCCATTTCGAGCGACGGCGTGAACTTATGCTCTTTCACGGCCCATTGCCGCGCGCCGAGTTGCAGCGCGGCCTGACAATCCTTTTCCACTTTGTTCAACTCGGCGATCGCTTCATCGTATTGCTTGGCCACGGCAAGCCGATCGATCGCGGCCATCGACTTTTGCAACTCGGGCTGAATACCGACCGCCATGTCGTAACTGACGCACACTTCGCTGCGGCGACCTTCGTATTTGTCGCTCGGTTCGACAGGCAATTCCGCGGCCGCGGCAGAGATCGCTTCCCGCAGTCGTTGTTCGAGAGCATTGACGGCTTTGAAGGCCGCCCACATCTTGCCGGCAGCGAGGTTGTCGGACACCGCAGCGCGAAGCTGTTTGATGTCGTCGGCCGGTTTTTCTTTCACGATTCCGAGGGCTTGCTCGATCTCGGGCAGAAGCCGGTTCAATTTCGCTTCGACATCGCGTCGCAAATCCGCGCGCGGCGGCGCAGCGGATGCAGCTTCGGCCGGTTGCACGCCGTTTGGCGCGGCTTGCGCTTGCGCGGCCGGCGCTTGCGCGGCCGGCGCTTGCGCAAGCGGCGGAGCACCATCGGCTTGTGGGGCGACAACGGCGGAAGCGGGCGAACCGGGCTGCGGAACGGCGTCTTGCGGAACGGGAGCAGGCGCCGGCACATCGGGCTCGGTTCGGCAGATGAACGTCATCAACAAGCCGGCGTCGCGCTGGGCAACTACCTTCATCATCTTCGTGAGATTCGCCGGCGCCTGCTCGGAAAGCGTGCAGACCAACTTGCCCGATTCGTCGGCCTGCATCATGCCGACAAAAGTTTGCCCGCCGCCGCATTTTTTCTTGGCGGCCGAGAGTTCGCCGGGGGCCACCTTGCTTTTCGAGACGATCAGCGCTCCGTCGCTGCCGCTCTTCATCACGGCCGCAAAAAACATCCGGCTTGTCTTGGCGCGCTTCAATGCAGTGGACAGTTCGACATTGATCTGTTTCGACTCAGGCATGGGAACGGTTCCAATAGGAGGGTAGCAGCCGGGCGACACGATCGCGGTCTAAAGATCGACCGCGGGCCGGTGCTTCGTCAGTCACGGTTTTGGCATGTAGGACGACGTGCGAGTGGCGAGCGGCAAGGCGCTAGCCGCCGGTTGAAGGCGGCGCGACGGCCCAAACACCGGCGGCTAGCGCCTTGCCGCTCACGAGCTGTGGAATCCGTCAAGTTGCGTGGACGGGCCCTTCGTTCATTCTCGCCCACAAGGCTACTTCGCGCAGGGCTTGGAGGCGCTGCAATTTTGCCCGGCTCTCGTGCCGCACGGCCGAGATGATCGATCGAGCGTCCCGCCTTGAGCCGGGCACGTCTGGCTATCGGCTAACGCCAAATCCAGCGGTGGTCGTAATAGTCCCAATGGAATACGGCGTGCGGCGTCGAGCAGGCGCCGAACCAACCGTAGGCGTAGGGTCGCGCGGCCACGGTTTGGCCGTAGGCGTGGTTGGTCGGAGCGAGAAATAAATATTGCGGATTCGGGGCCAAGGGCGGCTGCATCGCGGCGGGCGGCCCGCTGTATTGCGGCTGCGGGCCGTACGCCGGTTGTTGCGCGGCGGCAATTCCGACGGCTGCCCACAAAGCAAGGACGACAGGTCCGATCACAATCGCTTGGCGAAAAGCTAGCATCATTGGTTCCCCCCGGATCAATTGATACAACCGCTACATTCTTCCTTGTTTCTCTTCGACACGCTGGCCGACGCTGGGCCACAAAAAACCGGCCGGAAACCGGCGTCGGCAAGCTAGCAGGAGCCTGCTGGTTTGGTTCTTCGTTCGAACTTCTCGAAGAAAACCTCCGGCGCTGGGCCGTCCCTCGCTAACGCTTCGGGCTGGCTTCGCGTTGAAAGCACATACCGGCCCGAAGCGTTAGCGAGGCGGCGAGACCAAACGGCGACGTCACTCGCCATTGCCCGCCAACGCCTTACCCGCGCCGCGATGGGAGGTTACCATGGCCTGTAGAGAACGTGCCGACGCGAATGGCTTTGGGTTCGCGATATGCAGATATTTTCCGCCCGCCGCTACGACACCGCCGAAGCATTCGAATACGAGATCGACGACGGTCGGTTCGTTGCTGCTCGGCCGTTGCGGCCGGCCGATGAGCTCGCAATTCGTTCTCTGCGAGCCGCCCGAAGTGCTCCGTCTCCCGAACCCTCCGGTGCTGCAGCCTCCAACCCCCCGCCATCTGTCTCCAGCCTCCCTTGGATCGCTCCATCGCTGGTCGACCTGCAGGTGAACGGTTGGGCCGGGCGGGAGTTTTCATCGCCGACGATCACGATCGACGACGTGCGATTCGTTGCCGATGTGCAGGCTTCGCAAGGGGTCGGGCGATTTTGTCCGACCGTGACGACGGGGCCTTTCGAGGTGCTTCGCCATGGTGTTGCCACGATCGCCGCCGCGTGCCGCGCCGATCATGCGTTGGCCGGCCGCATCCCGGCAATTCATCTGGAAGGGCCGTACATTTCGCCGATTGACGGCCCGAGAGGCGCCCATCCGCTCGCGCACTGCCGTGCTCCGGATTGGGACGAGTTCGAGCGATTGCAGGAATCGGCCGCGGGGCGGATTCGGCTGATTACGCTTTCGCCCGAATATACCGAAGCGCCGGATTTCATTCGCCGAGCGGTGGGCCAAGGCGTGGTTGTTTCGATCGGACACACGGCCGCGGATACGGGTCAGATTCGGGCCGCCGTGGATGCCGGCGCTCGGCTGAGCACGCATCTTGGCAACGGCGCGCACCGCATGCTCCGGCGGCATCCGAACTATCTCTGGGATCAATTGGCCGACGACCAACTCACGGCGATGTTGATCGTCGATGGGCATCACTTACCGCCGGCGGTCGTGCAAACCTTTGTGCGCGCGAAATCGCCCGAACGGATCCTATTGGTCAGCGACGTTTCGGCCTTGGCCGGTTTGCCGCCCGGGCGCTACCGCAACCAGCTTTGCGATTCGGAGATGCTCGCCGATGGGCGGATCGTGCTGGCGGGGCAGGATCAGTTGCTGGCCGGGGCATCGCGGCCGTTGCTGCCGGGGGTGGCCAACATCATGCGATTCGCCGGCGTCGATTTTCGCGCGGCGATCGATATGGCATCGCGTCGTCCGGCAAAGCTATTGGGCTTGGATGCGTGTGAGTTTCGGGTCGGCGAGAAAGCCGATTTCATCTTGCTTGACGATTCGGCGAAGCTCGTCGGCAAGAGAATCGCGGCTGGCAGCACGTCCACGGCAGATTCGCTGGCGTCGTAGCCCGCCGCTGGGCGCCGGAAGGAAGATTGCCGCAGGCCGCAGTTTCGATAGCGCAATCTGCTCACACCAGTCCGCGTCGCACGGCCCACACAGCCGCCTGTGTCCGATCGGAGACGCCGACTTTCCGCAGCACGTGTTGCACGTGCTCCTTGACGGTCTCATAGCTGATTTTGAGCGCGAGTGCGATTTCCTTGTTCGTCAACCCGAGGGCCAATTGCCGGAGCACTTCGCTTTCGCGCTGGGTCAACGGAATTTCGATATCGCCGGCCAGCCGGGGCGTGGCGAGAGCGCCGGTGACACGGCGGAGCTCTTCGCGTGTCCACGTGTTTTCGCCCGCAGCCGCGGCACGAATCGAGTGCAAGAGTTTGTCCCGGCTCGCCGATTTGAGCACATAGCCGTTTGCGCCCAAGGCGACGGCTCGCGCCACATAGGTCGGATTGTCGAATGCCGACCAGATCAGCACCGGCATCTTCGGGCGATCGAGCTTGATGCGCCCCAAGGCAGCCAGGCCATCTCCCTCGGGCATGCGAATATCCAGCAGCACGACGTCGGGATTGTGCTTGATCGCCAATCGCAACGCGGCCTCGCCGGTCGTCGCTTCGCCGACGATCTTGATGTCGGTGCCGACCAGCATGCTTTTCAGGCCGGCGCGGACCACCTCGTGGTCGTCTGCAACTAGTAACTTCAGAGACATTCAATCACTCCGCGGGTTCGCAAACAGAGACGGGGCAAACTACGAAACCAAGTGGCAAGCATCTCTTTCGACTTCTCGGTGGCGCCCGGGAAATCTTGCCCGCTGCTCGCAAACCTTTCGCGAACATGGCTGGGCATCATCGAACGCACGAGTTACGCTTCAATTTGGATCGATGCAATCGGCAGCCCCGCTTGCCAAGATACTTCCACGATCGTCGCGGAATTTTAACGATCCCGGGGATAGCGCGTAACCCCCCTAATCTTTGCGTATCTCTATCCTAACCGTTGGCGTGTGCCAACATACCACCCCACCAAATGAAGTGGACCGTGCGGTTGCTATTATATTGTCACCTTCCATTCTCACTGGAGATATTAAATCACACGTTGACGACGCACAAAGCCGTTCGCAGCGACGACATTGCCGACGGTATAGGTGGATTATGAATATTCTGGTGGTTTCCGAAAGCCCCGATTTGCGAAGTGAGTTGCAATCGCGATTCGATCGCGGTGGCCTGACGGCAAGCTATGGCACTCATGACGACGCAATTTTGGCCGGCGGCCAGGTAGCATTGCCTGCACTCGTGGTGCTGGATTCGGCGGCCGGCAATCCTTGGGCATTATGCCGGCGAATTCGCGATCGTGCGGGAAATATGGCCCTGATTTGGGTCATTGTTCGTGAAAGCGGCAGCGAGGCCCTAGGCGCCGCTTTGGCCGCAGGAGCCGACGATTGCTTTGCCTTGCCGTCTGACGTGCCGCGGTTAGATTTGCGGTTAGCCGCAGCCACGAGGCAAATTTCCGCTTTGGCGGAAGTCGGGCGCGTCAAGATGGAGATGCGCGAAAGCATCGAGCGCTGGTCGTTGGCGCAGCGCGGCGCGCGTGGCGGCGTCTGGGATGCGCGCCCTGGCAAGCTGCCGCTCGACTCGCCCGAGGCGCCGGTCTGGTATTCGTCGGAGATGAAACAACTGCTCGGGTATTCCGAGGAAGAATTTCCCGACAGGCTTGGCAGTTGGCTATCGCGGGTCCACCCCGACGAAGCACGTTCCGTGATGCACGCGATTCTGCATTGTTTGGAAGACAAGTCGGAATTCGAAATCGAATATCGATTGCGAACTAAGAAAGGCGACTACATTTGGGTCAACAGCCGCGGGCAAGCGATTCTCGATGCCGAAGGACAGATCGTTCGCGTCACGGGCAGCATGCGCGATATCACTGAGAACCGCCGTATTGCCGAGAAATTGCAGGAGAGCGAAGCGCATTGGCGATCGCTCGTCGAAAACGCTCCCGACATCATTACCGTCGTTGCACCGGACGGAACGATTCAGTTCATGAACCGCGATTGGCGTGGGATTACCGAGGCGCGATCGCTTGGCCGCGACCTGATCTCGCTGGCGCCGCACGACCAGCGCAAAACGATGCGCAGTACGATCGAAGAAGTCATCCGCTCGGGCCAGTCAGGACGCTTCGAGTTGACGTTGCCCGGCGCCGACGGCAAATTGTGTTGGTATGCCAGCCGTGTCGGGCCAGTGCATCGAGCCGATGGCGTCACGGCCTTGATCATCATCACCACCGACATCACGTTCCGCAAACGCGCCGAGGAGGAACGCGAACAGTTCGTTGCCACGATCGAAAACAGCAGCGACTTCATCGGCATGGCCGACGCATCGGGAAAATTTCTACACGTCAATCCGGCGGGTTGCGAGCTGATCGGCTTGCGCGATCAGCCGAGCGTGAGAGAAATGTCGCTGGCCGATATCTATGCGGCCGATTGCCGGGCGCGGTACTCCGATGAAATCCTGCCGCTGGTGCAGGCCGAGGGGCGTTGGTCGGGCGAAATCCGCTTTCGCAACCTGCTCACCGGACACGCGATCGACGTTCATCAAAAGATCTTTCTTGTGCCCTACCCGCAATCCGGCGCGCCGCTGTGCCTGGCAACGATTTCCCGCGACATCGGCTCTCGGAAGCGGCACGAGGCGGCGCTGCGGCAAGAGCAATCGCTGTTGCGCAAGCTGCTTGATTTGCACGAACGGGACCGTCAGCTCGTCGCCTACGAGATCCACGACGGGATGGCCCAGGAAATGGCGGCAGCGGTGATGCATTTTCAGGCATTCCAGCACACGGCCACGGAAATGCCGGAATGGAAAGAATTCGAGCGCGGCTTGAACCTGCTCCGCGAAGCGGTGCAAGAAGCCCGGCGGCTGATCAGTGGATTGCGTCCGCCGGTGTTGGATGAATTCGGAGTGATTACGGCGATCGAATACCTCGTCAACGAGTTTCGGTCCGAGGTGCCAGACATCCGATTTGTCCACCACACCAAATTTGGCCGGCTTGCCGCGCCGCTGGAAAGCGCGATCTTTCGCGTGGTGCAAGAAGCGCTCTCGAATATCCGCCGCCATAGCGGGAGCCGCCGCGCCAAGATCGAGCTCTTCGAGCATGGCCAGCAGGTGCGATTGGTCGTGCGCGATTGGGGAAAGGGCTTCGATCCGGCGAAGGTCCGCGAAGGGAGTTTCGGCTTGCAAGGCATTCAGCAGCGCGGCCGCCTCCTGGGAGGCAAGGCAAGCATCGAAAGCCGCCCGGGCCAAGGAACAACCGTGGTCGTCGATTTCCCGCTGATTCTCGATCGTAGCGAAACGGATGCGGCCGGCCGCGCGGAAGAGGGCTCATAGTGCCGGTGGTGATCGTGCCTCATTGCATCGCCAGGATTTCGGCGGCGGCGCGATAGCCGCTGGCCAACGCGCTGGCCACCGTGCCGCCGAAGCCCGATTCCGTCGCCTCGCCGGCGAAGAACAGTGTGCCGGCAACCGGTTGCGATAGTTCTCTCGTGGCATCGCTCCCGCCGACCATGACGTAGCTGTAGGCGCCCCGGGCAAATGGATCGGCCGGCCAATTGGCCACGTGTGCAGAGCGGAGCCGGCGTTCGATTCCGCCGCGCGGCATGCCGAGGCCCCGCGCGATTGCGGCGAGTCCTTCGGCGAGGATAGCTGCGTCGGAAAGCTCGGAAAGACGATCGGCCAGCGGACCGCCCGACCATCCCGTGAGCACCGGCACATGCTGCGGCAAAAGCGTCCACCAGGTGGGAAACAGTTCGTCGGGCAAGTATAAGAACGACATGCCGCCGTATGCTTCCCGCTCCCAAAACGGCTCATCGAAGCGAAGGACCAGCTTTACCACCGGACCCATTTTCAATTTCCCCAGCGCCGGCCGCTTGTCGGTCAGTTCCGGCGAGAAGCGAACGGCGCCGGTCGAACCGGGCGGCGCATGCAGCACGCCAAGCGGCAGCGTTACAAGGGCTCGCGGCGCGATCCAATGTTCTCCAGCCGCACTCTCGACATCCACGTGCCCCGGACGCCAGGAAATGGCGGCGACGACGGTGCCGAGCCGAACCGATAAACTGTTTTGCTCGGAATTGGTTTGCAGCCAATCGACGACTTGGCTATAGCCGCCGGGCAGCCGGAAGCTTTGGTCCGCGCCGATCCGTTGCGATGCGCGTTCCGCGTCGCGGAGCGATTGGGCGCTGATCAACCGCTCATCGGCTGCTTCGAATCCCTCAATGTATTGCCGCGCCGCCGTTGTTGCCTCGGTCGAGGCATTGCCGGCATGCGATTGCGAAAAATCGGCGAACGATTGGTCTTCCGCACCGATCTGCTCCAGCCGGCCCAGCACGTCTTCCATTTCTTTCCACTGACCCGAGGGCTCGAGCCGATCGCCGGATCGATGCCATTGGTTGCCCTCGACCTCGTTGGTCGGCAGGTCGGCCGCTTCGACGATAGCCCACGTTTCGTGTGGCTTGCCGTGGATGAATTCCGCGCCCCCTTCGATCGGGCCGGGCCAATCGGCGTCGAACCGTGTATCGATCCGGCCGCCGATCCGCTCCCGTGCTTCCAAGATCAAAGTGCGCAACCCGGCCTTGGTCAGCCGATTCGCCGCGGCCAATCCGGCGGCGCCGGCGCCAATGACGATGACGTCCGTTTCGCGATCGTTCATGTCGATTCGTCCAAAGAAAGCGGCCCTCCGGACACGGGCCATGGTTCCGTGGGCCGCTCTAAGGATTGCAAAAATTGCGCCGACGCTAAGGCCTATTAACCCAGACCGCTCAATGCGTCAGCGGCAGGCTGGCGATCGATAGCTGCTTGTCGTATTCCATCTGCATCTGGTAGTCGAGGGTGAACATCTTGGGGCCGATCGATTGAGCGGGAACTTTCACGTCCCAGCGCAGCAAGCCCTTCTTGCGGTCTTGCTGCTCGTAGCGAGTGTCGTCGCTGAGCTGTTGACCCGGCTCGGCGAGCGTCAGCTTCACTTCGCTTTCCTTGGCAGACGGCATGCGATCCAAAAGCCGCACGGTGGCCGGCGCGCTGCCGAAATTTTCCAGTGCGAGTTGATAGGTGAAATCGACCAGCCGATTGCCGCCTTGGATCGATTCGTCTTTTTTCAACAGCTCGCGATGGGCCCGGAGCGAGCTATCGATTCCCAGGCCGATCGTGAAGCTTTCGCCGATGGCCACCGTCGGCAGATCACCGTGGCCGACGAACTGGCCGGAAACATAGGTCGACACCGGGCCGGCCAACAAGACCGTTTTTCCGTCGTTGACAATCGACGCTTCGTCGTAGACGTAGCTGGTCAATACCGGCTCGGCGACCTTGTAAAGATCCGCCTTCATGGTCAGCGAAGCAATTTGGATCAACTGCCGATCGGACCGGCTGGGCAGCGTCGTGCGGGTGGCCAATTGATAGCTGACGGTGACACCGGCCGTATCGGAGGGCAAGGCCGTCTTCGATTTCCGCTCGACCTTTGCCGAACTAACCAGATCGAGCACTTGCGATTCCTGGGCGACTTCGTTCAGCGTGGTGTCGAAGTCTTGCTGAGGAGCGGCCGGAGCGGCCTGTTGGGCGGAGGAACCGTTAAGGGTGAGCGTACCCGCGTTTATTGTCGTGGCTCCGGAGTACGTATTTGCGCCGTTGAATTGGACTGCGTTGCGGCTCATCTCGATTTGCTGGCGGCGCTCGTCGAGTTCTTTCTTGGCGGAAAAATAGCCCTTGGCCCCAGCCATGCCGCCCCCCATGCCTTGAGCCTGCAATTGAATACCCTGGTGCAGCGAAATCGTCAGCGGCTCGAGCACCGGGGCCTTGGCCACGAGCGACGGCGTGGCAGTCGAAAGCGTCATGGCGACACCGTCCCAATCTTCGCCGCTCATTTGCTCGATCGAGGCGTTGTATTCGACCACGACGCCCTGGTGCTTGGCGTCGGTGCGAACGTTGTACGACGGATCCCAGGTGGCCCCATCGACCAAGTAGCGCAGCCGCATCCGCCCCCCGTCTCCCTTGAGCTGCACGAACACCACAGCTTCGCGAATCGATCGAGCCGAGCCGGAAGTGAGCTGATCGCGCTGGCGATTCAATGTGTTCAATTTGTCGTTCAACTGGCGGGCTTCGAAGGTGAGCTTCAACTGCTTTTCGGCAATCGCGGCGCGTTGGTCGAATTGAAATGCCGTAAGGCTTTTGAGTGTTTCCGCATTGAGCACTCCCTTCGTCAATTCGGTGCTAGCCGTGGGAGCGGTAAACTGCTCGAGTTTGTCCATGTAATTGATTTGCTGCGTGAACACTCTCGCCTGCTCGGCGTTGGTTTGCAACTGATCTTGCGTCGCACGGATGTCGTCATCGAGTTTGCGGACCTCGGCCCGTACGTCGCGCTCGACCGGCCGAATGCGATACAACACGCTGCGAACCTCGACGCCGTCGGCGTTTTCGGCATAGATGCTCCCCGGCTCGATCCGCTCCGGCAAGTCGGTGACCACGATTTCGCGCAAACCGGCCGGACCGGGAACGTCGACCAATCGCGTCACGAGCGCTTGGCCGCGATACACAGTCACCTCGTCGATCTTGCCGCGAGTCGCCGGTTCGGCGGCATTTTTCGCGGCCGGCTTGGTCGGCTCGACGGTGGCAGCGGGCACCGGATCGTCTGCCCTGGCCAACAGCGCCAACACCAAGACGCCAGCGCAGCCGGCGGCGAGCGCCAGTGCGAAACGTTTTGGCGACGATTTGACCATTGGCGACGTTTTTTCAGTCGATTGCATGATTTCGAACTCCTGGGCAAATGATTCTTCAGCGACGAACCGGTGCAGGACCGAACGATCCCGCGAGCGAAGCAGCCGGCTCCATCTTTCGACGCATGATACCCGGAAATCGTTCGTCCCGGCAGCGAATCGCCGGGCGAAGTTACCGCGGCGTTACAGATGAGAAATCGCACCCGGTCCCGCCTCAGACTCGCTCGGAGCGAAATTGTGATTGTCGGCTCGCCGCCGGCCGGGCACCCGATCACGGTACAAAGATTGCTGTGCCGGTAGCAATCTATCGGCCAATCCAAGATCGATTTTTTTGCACCGGAGGTGTGCGATGGTTCGAAATCTGATGAGCGTTGGCGTGTGGGCCGCTTTGGCGTTCGCGGCAGTCGTCGGTTGCAACAAAAAATCCGAGTCGGGCGGACCCGGAGCAGTTAGCTATGCCGGCAAGAAACCCACCGGCGCAACGGGCGAAGATGTGTTCGGCCTCATCATGCCTGCCGCTGGGGTCACGATCCGCCGCGGTACCGCCACCGAAGTCAATTTCGGCATCGAGCGCGGAAAGACGTTTGATCAGGAGGTGCTGCTGCAATTCACCGACTTGCCGAAAGGTGTCGCATTCGAGCCGATCGAACCGGTAATCAAGCGCGGCGAGCAACGGGTCAATATCCGCTTCACTGCCGACCAAGACACGCCGACCGGCACCACGACCGTAAAAATCAGCGGTACGCCGTACAAGGGCCCGCGGGCGACGAACCAGTTCAAGCTCACGATCGACAAATAGCGATCGACAAGCAACTATTCCCGAGCGGTAGCCGATTCACGAAAGATTCGGCCACCGCCCGAGACTTGCATCGTTTGAAAGTCGGTTTACGTCGAAATTACGCCTTCACTTTGCGGATTTCGGCGTTTTTGCTGCGGTGCCGGGCTGCTCGGTGCGGACCGGTGGCAATCCGCTGTCGGTTCGGAAGGGGACTGCCGGCAGGCCTTCTTTGCTTTCGAGATTTGGCTGTGCCGTATCGTGGAATGCGAAGCGCACGGCCACGGGATTCGACACCTTGTCGCTCTCGACCACGACAGTCGAACCCTCGATCTCGGCCTTAGCCGGCTGGAATTTGCCGTCCGGGCCGGTGATCGTGAATTCCGTGAGCGGCTTGCCGTCGCGCGATTTCAATCCGCCATCGAGATGGTCGAAGGAAATCTTGATCTTGTCGCCATCGATTTCCATCGACTTGTAGATCGGTCCGGAATACTCGACGTTTTCGCCGTACACTTTTGCCAGCGCCCACATCGCCAGCCGCCGGCCCACTTCCTGCTTGTTTTTGGGGTGGATGTTTTTCAGTTCGCCGATGTCCATCGTCGTAATGAGGCCGGTGTTCGGCACCGATTCCGCGGTGTAAACCTGCGATTCCCAAAGTTCGGCTTCGGGAATGCCGCCGTGATAATCGAAGGGAGCAATTTGAACGACTCCGAACGGGAAGTCGCCCTGCTTCCATTCGCTGCGCCAATTGCGGATCATCGTCGGAAGCAGCTCGCGATATTGGGCGGCCCGGCCGACGTTGGCCTCGCCCTGATACCAGATGGCGCCACGAATCGCGAACGGCACCAGCGGAGCGATCATGCCGTTGTAGAGCGACGAATTTTCGCCGTGACCGGCCAGGTCTTTGAGCAGCGGATTCGCTTCGAGTGCTTTCTTGCTGGTCCAAAGCTCGGCGGCGGTGCCGCCCCACGAAGTGTGAATCAGGCCCACCGGAACCTTGAGCTTCTTATACAGATCGCGGCCGAAGTAGTAAGCCGCGGCCGAAAAACCGCCCCAGCCGCCGGTCGAGATCGTCTTCGAATTGCACTCCGCCCAACTCCCCTTCACGTCGCTGGCGGGTTCGCGGACCTTTGATTTCGTGACCGTAAATAGGCGGATATTGGGATAATCGGCGGCCTTGATTTCCGCGGGAGCGTTTTGGGCGATGCCGATTCCCATTTCCATGTTCGACTGCCCCGAGCAAATCCACACCTCACCAACCAGGATA
Source organism: Pirellulales bacterium (assembly GCA_036267355.1). Classification (NCBI taxonomy): domain Bacteria; kingdom Pseudomonadati; phylum Planctomycetota; class Planctomycetia; order Pirellulales; species Pirellulales bacterium. The sequence continues at coordinate 24,035 of DATAWG010000044.1, forward strand.
TTCTTCAGCGTGATCGGCTCGCCCGACGAGCCTTTAATGGTCATTTCCAGCGGCTTTTCATTGGGCGTGGCTTCGAGCTTGGCGAGCTTGACTTCCCAGCGGCCGTCGTCGCCCGCCTTGCCGCTGACGGATTGGCCGGCAAAATTGACCGTCACCTCTTCCCCTTTGTCGGCCCAACCCCAAATCGGCACCGGGCAACCCTGTTGCAATACCATGTCGCCGCCAATGATGGTCGGCAATTTCACGGCCGCCATGGCGGCGCCGGCCCAACAGCCAATCGCAAGCGTGAGTACAAGAACAAGATAACGGGGCGTGCGCGACATCGCGGTTCTCCTCCAAAGATGGTGAGCAGGGATGGTGGGATCTTTCCTTGGGGCGGGACAGCCGGGCGCCCGGGCGAAACCGAGGCTTCGCCGTGGGATCCTGCTGCTGGAGGAAATCTTGCGCTAGCGGCAACCCAATTGCAAGGGTCGAACCGCATTCTCTTGCGGAAGACACACGCGCGTTTCAAACTGGCATTGCCCCCTGTGGCGTGTGCCGCTGGCCAGCGCAGTCGGCCAGTGCCGATGCGCGGTTTGACTTCGCCGCTTCGAACGGGGCCGAACGGCGACGATCCTTGGGGGCCCCTGCCCCACGTGGCGCTCGCATTGGTAGACTTCCCTTGCCAGTGGCACACGATCGACGGTCGCACGGCAACGGCGATCGCGCCTGCTCTACTTCACCAAGCCGCGGCGGCGCAGATAGCCGAGCACCATTTGGTCGACCGGCACATCGTTGCGGGCCAAGAGATACGACATGCCGCGACGATTGCAAAACGTGCGAGCGCCGTCGACAAACGCTTCAACGGTTTTCTTGTAGCGAGCCATCAGCGGCGCGCTGACGGTGATGTCCGCCTCGTCGCCGTCTTCGCAATCCACGAGCCGCAAATCGCCCGTGATCTCCGGCTCGATTTCTTCGACGCTCAGCGTTTGAATCACGTAAACATCCATCTGCTGCGCGAGCAAGTAGCGCAGGGCGGTCTCATAGCCCTGCTTGTCCATCAGGTCGGTGATGAGCACCAAGATCCCTTTGCCCGAGTTGCGAATGCAAAAGTTTTTCACGCCGTCGGCGAGTGAAATCTTTTCTCCGCACGAGATCGAATCGAGCCAATCGATCATTCGCCGCAGGCTTTGTCGGCCGCGAAGCGCGGGGCCTGGATGCCGGACCGATTGCCCGAGCGTTTCAATCCGCACGCGGTCGGCCCGGGCAAGCCCGATGAAGCCGAGCGCGGCCGCGAGCTGCTTGGCGTACTGCAACTTCGTGGGATGCCCGAAATCCATCGAAGCGCTAGCGTCGATGAGCGCGAAGAAATGCAAATCTTCTTCCTCAAGAAACATTTTCAGGAACAGGCGGTCGAGCCGGGCATAGGTGTTCCAGTCGATGAACCGCAGATCGTCGCCGGGCACGTAACCGCGGAAATCGGCGAACTCGACGCTCTGCCCCTTCCGCGTGCTCCGCCGCTCGCCTTTCATCCGCCCCCGAAAAATCTTGCGGCTAATCAACTCCAGCCGCTCGAGCTGCACCAATAGCTCGGGAGTGAGCAGCGAAGTGGAGATGGCCGGGGGCATGGCACGAGAGGCTGTGAGGCTTTGAGACAGTGAGGCTTTGAGACAGTGAGGCTTTGAGACTGTGAGGCTTTGAGACTGTGAGGCCATGAGGACGAAGAGACGAGGACAAGGAACCACGCCGCTTGTGCGTCCTAATAGCCTCGCAGTTTCAAGCCTCACAGCCTGCCTACTGTAGGCTTTCGAGCAGGAGCCGCATCTTGCGCAGTTCGCCGACGTGGTCGACCTCCGCCATCGGCTTGATGCACACCGAAAGGGCCCGCTGGTAGTGGACCATGCTGAGCTGGGTCACGAGCCGGCCGTATTCGATCTCCCCCTGGCCGACACGAACCTGAAAAGCATCTTTGCGGGTGTCGCGGAGGTGGACATGGTAAACGTGCTTGAACACGTGTTCGTAGTTGGCTCCCTTGTGCGGACCGAAGATGAAATGGCTCGGATCCAGGGTGATGCCCAAGCCTTTCACATTGCCGCAGAGGACGATTGCCGTGTCGGGATCTTGCGTGATTCGGCCGACCTCGGTTTTCACGCCCACCAACACGCCGTCGCCCGAAGCGATCGACACCAATTCGCGGAGGCGTTCGATTTCGGCATTGAAGGGCGTGCCAAGCTCGGCCCCGGGCACGGTGATCGTCACCACCTTGGTGGCTTTGGCCAACCGGCAGCAGGCGGCGAATTGCTTGTAGTAATCGTCGCCTGGCGCGATGTCGACATCGTAGGCCACGGGAGTGAGCCGGTGCGTGTCGCGGCAGACGGCCACGGCCCGTTCCAAATCGGCCAGAACCTGCGACGGCTTCAGTTGTTTGCCGGCCTCTTTGATCGCGATTTCGACGTTCGTGAATTCCAAATCCACGAGCCGCTGCAGCGCTTCCTCGTGGGACAAATCCGGAAAACATTCGGTGGATGCGGCGACTAACACGCGGGAAACTCCCTTTTCAGGCGGTGAATCATCTGGGGGCGGAAACCGCCGATTGGACGAGGCGTCCGTTTCGTGCGATTAGCTTACATCCGATCCTGCCGTTCTGGCAACACCCGACTTGCCTGCCCAACGGCACAGGGACGGCATTCGTGCGTTGTCGAACGCTGGCCCCACAGCGCGTAAATCCGTAGGGCTTCCGCATCCTGTTGCTGGCTAACTTTCGTCTCGCGCCGCTGGACCTCGGTCATTACAGGCCTCAAGCTGTAGCAATGGTTCGCCCCTTTTGCGACGCCAGCTTTATCAGAGCAGATTTTCCGCCGACTTTCGAGACGCTTACGCTTTCGGCGCCATGGCGCGGCAACTCTTGTAGCGGTGGAATTCTCGTTTGGGCCAAGATAGACTGAGTGGTTCCGATCCCGCCCTCCCAATCATCCCCCCTCCCGAGCGCTGTCCCCATGAAGCGAATCGCCGCCCTTGGTCTATTGGTCGCCCTGTTTGGCGCTGCTCTGTTGTTCGTTCTCACCTCGACGAGCAATCAAGCGCGCGCCGCCGGCAAGAATTCGAAGAAACATCCGGTTGAAACTGGGCCCGCTCTCGAAGCCACGCCGCTCGACGCGATCCAATCGCTCCCCGGCTTCAAGGTCGAACGGCTCTATTCCGTTCCCGCGGCCAAGCAAGGCTCGTGGGTCAGCATGACCGTCGACGACAAAGGCCGGCTGATCACCTGCGACCAATACGGTTCGCTCTACCGCGTCACGCCGCCGCCGATCGGCAGCACTGGGCCGATCGACGTGGAAAAACTCGAGGCCGACATCGGCGGCGCACAAGGCTTGCTCTATGCGTTCGACAGCCTGTACGTCGTCGAGAGCGAACGAGTCAAGAAGCCGCAAGGCCTCTATCGCCTGCGCGATACGAAGGGCAACGGCCAGTTCGACAGCGTCGAACTGCTGCGCCGGCTCAACGGCGGCGGGGAGCACGGCCCGCACTCGGTGATTCTCGGCCCCGACGGCAAATCGCTGTACATCGTGGCCGGAAATTTCACGCGCACGCCCGACCCTGAAAAATCGGTGGTCCCAAAGATTTGGGGCGAAGATCAGTTGCTCAAGCGATTGCCCGACGGCAACGGCTTTGCCGCGAACCTGTTGGCTCCCGGCGGCTGGGTTTGCCGAACTGATCCCGACGGCAAAACGTGGGAACTCACCGCCATCGGCATGCGCAATTGCTATGGCATCGCCTTCAACACGTTCGGCGATCTGTTCACCTACGACAACGACATGGAATGGGACGTTGGCTTGCCGTGGTATCGGCCGACGCGTGTTTGCCATCTCACGAGCGGCTCGGATTCGGGCTGGCGAAACGGCTCGGGCAAATTTCCCAGCTATTATCCCGACAACTTGCCGGCAGCAGTCAACATCGGCCTCGGGGCGCCGACGGCCGTCGCGTTTGGCTACGGCACGAAGTTTCCCGCCAAATACCAGCAAGCCCTCTACATCCTCGACTGGACCTACGGGGTGATCTACGCCGTGCACCTTGAGCCGAACGGTTCGTCCTATCGCGGTACTGCCGAGCGGTTCGTCTCCGGCCAGCCGCTGCCGGTGACCAATCTGGCGGTGGGGCACGACGGCGCCCTGTATTTCACGATCGGCGGCCGGCGAACACAGTCGGGCCTCTACCGGGTAACCTACACCGGGAGCGAATCGACCGCCCCTGCCAAGCCCCAGCCAAACGCCGAGGCCGAAAAAGCTCGCGACCTTCGCCACCAGCTTGAAGCGTTTCACGGGCACGCAGACCCGAATGCCGTCGCCGCGGCGTGGCCGCATCTCGGCAGCACCGACCGCTTCATCCGCTGGGCCGCGCGAACGGCGATCGAATTTCAACCGGTTTCAGATTGGCAAGACAAAGCGCTCGCGGAAAAAGATCCTGAATCGCTGCTCACGGCAATGGTGGCGCTGGCTCGTTGCGGCGACAAGACCGCGGAGCCCGCGATCGTTGCCGCCTTGAATCGCTTGGATTGGAATTCGCTCGGCCATGATCGACGCTTGGAGTTGCTGCGAGCCTACGAACTGGCCTTCGCGCGGATGGGCAAGCCCGACACCGGCATTGCCAAGTCGGTGATCGACCGGCTTGATGAAGCATTTCCGGCCCACGATGTCGATGCCGATCGCGAGCTAAGCGCGGTGCTGGTGTATCTCGACGCTCCGGATGCCGTTGCAAAATCGATCGCGCTTTTGAAAACCGCGCAGTCGCAGGAGGAGCAGATCTGGCTCGCCTACGTGCTGCGGACGGCGGAAACCGGTTGGACGATGGCCAACCGCAAGGCCCTGTTCGAATGGTTTCAGCGTGCGGCGGAATTCCGCGGCGGTCATAGCTTCCCCGGCTACCTGCGCGAAATGAAAGCCGACGCCGTCCGACATTTATCGGCAGACGAGAAGACGGCGCTGGCAGAGGTTCTCAAGGATCGGCCGCGGGCCAGCGCGCCGCTGATGCCGCCGCGGCCATTCGTGAAGAAGTATACGATGGCCGAGGTGCTGCCGTTGATTCAGGCCGGCCTGAAACACCGCAATTTCGACCGCGGCCATGAGATGTTTGCCGCGGCCAATTGCTTCCGTTGCCATCGCTTCCAATCCGAAGGAACGACGGTCGGGCCAGACCTGACCGGCTGCTCCGGCCGATTCAACGTTCACGATCTTTTGGAATCGGTAGTCGAGCCGAGCAAGGTCATCGCCGATCAATATCGAGCGACAATTTTCGTCCTTGCCGATGGCCGCACGGTGGTCGGAAGGATCTCCAATTTCTCCGGCGACTCGATCATGGTTGCCCCAAATTTGCTTGCGCCCGACGAGCAGGTGGCCATCCATCGCCACAACATCGAATCGATGCGTGCTTCGCCGATCTCGCCGATGCCCACCGGCCTGCTCGACACGCTGACGCAAGACGAAGTGCTCGACTTGATGGCCTACTTGCTCTCAAACGGCGACCGCAACAACGGGATGTTCCACTAAAGCAGGCAGATTTAACC
>DATAWG010000045.1 GCA_036267355.1 Pirellulales bacterium
CGACGCCATGGCCAACGCGAGGCGTATTGGGCTTTGGTCGAATCGTTTCGCACCGAGCGCGGCCCCAGGCAACGCACCGTGGCCTACCTGGGGCTCATGGATGAGGCGGGCCGACTTGGCGTCGAGCAGGCTGCCGATCCCAAATCGTCGTCACCGCAGCGTGAATTATTCTCGGAGCCGACGCGTGGCCGATCGGTCGCGTTTCGCAAGCTGCAGTTTGCGACCAGACAGCGCGTAGGATGAAGCCAATTCCGGAAAGTGCCGGTAATTCGCGGAAATTTAGGCATCGCGATCGCTGCTGCGGTTTATACAATTGCGGCCCATTCGCTTGGATGCACGCTCAAGTTTTCGCGCACCTCGAGCTGCATGCGATCCACTTCGGCTAAGAAACCGGACGCTGCCGCTGTGTAGTTCGTCGCGTTTGTCTCCGTCGCTCGCAAGTGGGCGACCTGTTTTTGAAACCATGCGATTCGTTCCAACGTGACATTTAACTGCAGACCGTTTGCAATCATGTTGCCTCCAGAGTGATTTCGACAATCCCGCGGCGTCCACCTTCCCGCCGGACTTGCCAATACTCAATCATCACTTGTTCCCCGCCGATCGCTCCACAACGTCGAGTCCAAAGAATGTCCTCTAAGTATATCCCATCGGCGGTCTGTCACGAGGCTCGCTTTCCAGCTACCCGAATGTTAAAGGCGTTGACTGGTAGCCGCGGGGCAAACGGCGAAGCGGCGGCGATCGTTTCTCCTCCGCGTTCCCGCGGCTCCGCGTGATATTAGCATCCGGTCGTACTTCAAAGCGTCACGGACTTAAGCCTTGCAGCCTTCTTCCGCCTGCTTCGACTTGACTTTGCAGCGGACTTTGCGACCATGCACGGCGTTGAATCGTTGGCCGGATTCTCCGCGAATGCGGACAGTCTGGCGACGCATGCTCAAAGCCTCGAAGCCTCAAAGCCTTTCCCCCATGCACCGTATCGTTATTGCGTTTCGTGCGTTTTTCGTCGTGCTGTTCAATCGTGTGCGCGCCGAGCAGGTGGAGCGGGCGCTCGATGCGGGTGCGGCAAAGATGGTCGAGCCGCAGTCCCCGCAGGTGATCTCGGAAAAACCCCCCGACAAAGCGCCGCCGAAGCCGGCCCGCAAAGCGGCAGCACGCAACGACGCAATCAACCTGCTGGCCGCAATGCAACGAGAAGCTCGGCTGGTAGACTTTTTCAAGGAGCCGATCGCCGGCTACAGCGATGCGCAAATCGGCGCCGCAGTGCGCGATGTGCATCGCGATTGCGCCGCGCTCTTGGATCGGCTGTTCGGGCTGAAGCCGATCGAATCGGCCGCCGAGGGAGCGGAAATCGAAATCCGCGAAGGATTCGATCCGGCGCGGATTCGACTTGTCGGAAATGTTGCCGGACAGCCTCCGTTTCGCGGACGGCTTTGCCACCACGGCTGGGAGGCCTTGCGATGCGATCTTCCGGAATGGACCGGCAGCGAACGATCGATGTTGGTTGTCTCGCCCGCCGAAGTTGAATTGAGATAGCGAGGCAGAGGGGGGCGGTCCCCGTTTTTCTCCGAAGACTGCGAAAAATGGGGACAATCCCCAGTGTTGTGAATGGAAGTGGCGCCGCGGAATTGAGGTAAACGTCTGCATGGCTGCAAAGTATGTGTTGGGCATCGACCTGGGCACGACCAATAGCGTGCTCGCCTACGCGCCGCTGGGGATCGACGACGCGGCGGTTGCGACGCTGTCCGTTCCGCAATTGGTCGGCCCCTCGACCGTCGAACCTCGGCGGGCGCTGCCGTCATTTCTCTACCTTGCGGCGGAACACGAACGCTCGAGCGGGGCCTACGACTTGCCCTGGGAAAAGGGATGCGACTACGCCGTCGGCGAATTAGCGCGGCGGCAGGCGGCCGAGGTGCCCACGCGGACGGTTGTCGCCGCGAAATCGTGGCTTTGCTACAGTCATGTTGATCGCCATCAGCCGATCTTGCCGTTCGGAGCGCCGCCGGAGGTGGCCAAGACGTCGCCTGTGGCGGCATCGCGCCGGTATCTCGAACACTTGGTTGCCGCATGGGAAGCGGCGTTTCCGGATGCGCCGGTTCGCGAGCAGCATGTCGTGCTGACCGTGCCGGCTTCATTCGACGCCAGCGGCCGCGAACTGACACGCGAAGCCGCGATCACGGCCGGCCTGCCGGATCATCTTGTGCTTCTGGAAGAGCCACAGGCGGCGGTTTACGCATGGCTGGCCGATCGCGGCGAGCGATGGCGGCGCGAATTAAAGGTCGGCGACACGCTTTTGGTTTGCGATGTCGGCGGCGGCACGACCGATCTGACGTTGATCGGCGTCACCGAAGAAGAGGGCGAATTGTCGTTGCGTCGGATTGCGGTCGGCAACCACATCCTCGTCGGCGGCGACAACATGGATCTCGCCCTGGCGCATCTGCTCAGCGCCGCGTTCGAAGAAAAGGGAACGACGCTCGATCCTTGGCAATCGGTTTCACTATGGCATGCCTGCCGAACGGCGAAGGAAACGCTTTTTTCGGAAGGCGGCCCGAAAAAACATCCCGTCACGGTGCTCGGCCGCAGCAGCAAATTGATCGGCGGCACGGTTTCGGTCGATTTGGACCGCAAGAGTGCCGCCGCGTTTTTGCTGGATGGCTTCTTTCCGGAATGCGCGCTCACCGATCAGCCCGCCCGGCGTCGATCGAGCGGTTTTCGCGAACTGGGATTGCCGTTCGAATCGGATACGGCGATCACGCGCCATCTGGCCGCGTTTCTTACGGCGCATGGCGAAGCGAAGAGCGGCCCGATCCGGCCGACTTATATCTTGTTCAATGGCGGCGTGTTCAAGGCTGACATGCTGCGCGAGCGATTGCTGCAGGTCGCCGGCAGTTGGTTTGGCGCTAAGGCTGCCCCGAAGAGTCTGGAAGGCAATCGCGACTTGGATCTGGCAGTGGCGCGCGGGGCGGCCTACTACGGCCTGGCGAAGCAGGGACGCGGCGTTCGCATCCGCGGCGGCGCGGCTCGATCGTATTACGTCGGCATCGAGACGGCTGGACTGGCAATTCCCGGAGCGGTGCGACCGTTAAGGGCGTTATGCGTCGTGCCGTTCGGCATGGAGGAGGGAACGGAGCTCGACATCCCCGGCAGTGAAATTGGCATTGTGGTCGGCGAGCAAGCCTTTTTTCGTTTCTTCAGTTCGGCGGTTCGCAAGCAAGACAAGCCGGGCGATTTGCTTGCAGCGTGGGGAGTGGACGAACTGTCCGAGACCGATTCGCTCGAAGCAACGCTTCCGCCCGTTGCGGACCTGGAAGATTCGTACGTGCCCGTCCGTTTTCATTCACACATCACCGAGCTCGGCGTATTCGAACTCTGGTGCGTAAGCACGAGTTCAAACCATCGCTGGAAACTGGAATTCAGCGTTCGCGGCAGCGAAGAACAGTGAACGGGAACAGAAAAAGGCCGCGGCGAGAGCATTTCTGGCGATTGCTCCCGTCGCGGCCCATCGGCCACTTTCCTCTTCGTCCCGATCGATCAAACCCGGCTCGTCCTCCGATTGATCTTGCCACCTTAGATATCAATTTCCGTTCCGGTTACTCGTCGCCATCTGCGGTTTGCGCCGCCACGTTCACTTCCGACTTGGCCAATTCCGTGAGCTTTTCGTCGGTTTCCTTTTCTTCTTCGAGCGTTTTCTGCAACAGTTCTTCCGCGTCGCTGTGGCCGAGCAGTTGGGCGAAGGTGCACGCGGTGCCGTAGCCGGCGATTTCGTAGTGTTCAACGCGTTGCGCCGCAGCGATCAAACCGGCGTCTTTGACCTCGGGAGGCGCTTCCTCGTCGATCATGTCCTTGCCCTCTTCAACGAGCCCTTCCATGGCCTTGCATTTGGGTCCGCGATGGCTTTGGCCCAAATCGTCCAAGATTTTCTCGAGCCGTTCGGCGTGGGTCTTGGTTTGTTCGAAATGTTCCTCGAAACCGGCGCGCAGATGTTCGGATGACGCGGCTTTCGCCATCCTCGGCAACGCCTTGATCAATTGTTGTTCTGCGCTATGCAAATCTTTCAGCTCGTGGACGAACAAGTCTTCGAGCGACTTTAGGGCTGGCATGATCCACGCTCCTGGTTGTTACTTTGCCAAGGGAAAAATATCGAACCACCTTAGCCTTCGCGAATGAGCATCGCGACGACAAATCCGATCAAGGCGCCTGCAGCAAAAACCGCGCCGACGGATGTTCCTGGCCGCTTTTGCACAAAATGCTCGGCGTCGGCATATCCGTGACGAGCGCGATCGGCCACCGCCGCGAAACTTTGTTTTGCGCTTGATGCGGCCTGCGAAGCATAATCGCGGACTGTTTCCGCAGCCTGGGCCCCCTTACTCCTGCCATCCGCGAGCAAGCCATCAAGGAATTGCATGATCGATTCTCGCGCTTCGCCCGTGTGGCGCTGAATGTAGCCTGCAAGCGCTTCGACATTTCCTTTGAACTGTTCCAAATCGTTTTGGTTGAGTTGCCCCCACTTGGCGTGCAGGCGGCCGACGATTTCATTCCACGTGCCTTGCAGCATGGGCTTGCTGACCATAATGCTCTCCTCGTGATTCGTTGGGTTGGGAGCGGACGACTAAAGATCTGCCGACTGGGACGGCGATTTCGGAGTCAATTTTGCTTTTGGATTTGCTTTCGGAATGGCCGTCGCAGCCGCTTCCACAGCTTCTTGGTGTGATTCGAAGCGGGCGACCACCTCGAGATCGGCGTCGTTCCAAAGGGCCCAATGGCCATCGACATCGGCCGTAACCAGCCAGTTTCGTTGACGAGAACTGCCGGCCGATTTCGAGGATTCCATTAAGTCGAGGTAACTTGCATATCCAAGCATCTGGGCCAATCGAGCCTGCGCGTCGGTCGATGGGGTCTCGTCATCGGAACGTGCAACACCTGTTTTCGCTTCGCCGGCTTCGTCGACTGCTTGGTGTGCAGCGACATCAACGGCATGCTTTGCCAACTCTGCCGTTCCGGCGCTTTCAATCAACTGTTGGGCTTGGCTGTGGGTTATTTCGGCCGTGTGCTCATGGCTCTCCCAAGCTGGGCCGCCGTTTGGCGAATCAGTTCCGTTGCCGGGCCGGGTAGCATTTGCCGCGGGTCGCGTCGCGTGTCGGTTGTCAATCATTCGAAACCGCCTCACTTTTCATGGCTAGAACAAACGAGCAATACAAGTGCCAGGAGTTCGTAATAAGCGCGGAAAACGAAAAAATGCGGCCCTCGATCGATCGAGGGCCGCGTCGATTTTTCAAAAAGTTCCTTCGCCAGAACCCGCTAGCGAACTGTCTCGCCGCTAGGCGTTCTGCTTCTTCATTGGCTTACCACAACAACTCGGTGCTTGCTGCTCCGCGGGAGCCTTTGTCGTCTTGCCGCACTTCTCACAATGATAAGTCGCCTGCTGGGTCGTTGGCATTGGGATACACCCTCCTGCTGGATTGCGGAAACCGGCGACCCCCAAGAAATTTCGGGGATGCCAACATTGCGCTCCGAGCAAAGGCTGTGCCGCGACGAGGGATGTAACTTGCGAGCCGGAAATTGCCGCCCGGCGTCCCCCGACCAAGATTGAAGCACGAAGCGATATGCACTCCATCGAACCGGACTGATTATGCAGTAACCAAATTCAGTCTTAGGGAATGTCGACCAGCGAGTGACTGGCCCGATAGTTGCTCCACACCGTTGCTATGGATAGACAGTGGAAGCGCGGACAAGACGGGGGCGGGGAGCAGGGCGATTGCACGTTAATTCACGGTCCGAGTAGGACTTCGAGCATGTAGTTCTCGTTCCAGCCGGCGCTGAGGCGTTTGTTCTTGACGCCCAGCTTTTTGGAATTGTTCTTGAGTAGGCTCAGCGCGGTGCGACGCAG
>DATAWG010000046.1 GCA_036267355.1 Pirellulales bacterium
AACGCATTGATCCAATGTGCATCTGGCTGGGTCGCCTGCAGCGAGACGATGCCGCCGTAGCGGCGCTCCCTCGCTAACGCTTCGGGTTAGTGTTGCGTGACCGCAACGATTTGGGATCGTGGGTCGCTAGTGAGGCGGCAACTCGTCGGGTGAATCGCTTTGACTATCCCAAACTCCAGCGCCAACGCCACACAAGCCCGAAGCGTAAGCGAGGATGTGCTCCGTTGCGGGTCGCCCCTCAACACTAGGCGCGAAGCGTAAGCGAGGATGTGCTCCGTTGCGGGTCGCACTCACGAACGCATAGATCCAATGTGCATCTGGCTGGGTCGCCTGCAGCGAGACGATGCCGCCGTTGCGGCGCTCCCTCGCTAACGCTTCGGGTTAGTGTTGCGTGACCGCAACGATTTGGGATCGTGGGTCCGTAGTGAGGCGGCAACTCTTCGGGCGGATCGCTTTAGCCATCCCAAAATCCAGCGCCAACGCCACACAAGCGCGAAGCGTAAGCGAGGATGCGCCCCGTTGCGGGTCGCCGTCACGAACGCATAGATCCAATGTGCATCTGGCTGGGTCGCCTGCAGCGAGACGATGCCGCCGTAGCGGCGCTCCCTCGCTAACGCTTCGGGTTTGTGTTGCGTGATAGCAACGATGTGGGATCGTGGGTCGGTTGTTGGGCGGCAAATCATCGGGCGAATCGCTTTGGCCATCCCAAACTCCAGCGCCGACGCCACACAAGCCCGAAGCGTAAGCGAGGACGCGCTCCGTTGCGGGGTCGCCCTCACGAACGCATTGATCCGATGTGCATTCGGCTTTTGCCGGCTGCAGCGAGACGATGCCGCCGTAGCGGCGCTCCCTCGCTAACGCTTCGGGTTTGTGTTGCGTGACGGCAACGATGTGGGATCGTGGGGCGGTTGTTGGGCGGCAAATCGTCGGGCGAATCGCTTTGGCCATCCCGAAATCCCAGCGCCGACGCCACACAAGCCCGAAGCGTAAGCGAGGACGCGCTCCGTTGCGGGGTCGCCCTCACGAACGCATTGATGCAATGTGCATTCGGCTTTTGTCGGCTGCAGCGAGACGATGCCGCCGTGGCGGCGCTCCCTCGCTAACGCTTCGGGTTTGTGTTGCGTGATAGCAACGATGTGGAATCGTGGGGCGGTTGTTGGGCGACAAATCGTCGGGCGAATCGCTTTGGCCATCCCGAAATCCAGCGTTGACGCTACACTAGCCCCAATTTGCTCGGGCTGCTAGATTTATTGACCGGCGGAGCCGGATTACAATAATTACGGTAATCTTACTGAACTTCCCCCGCTAAGCAATTTGTGCCATGAGCGACGAATCGATCAAGAAGCCGAGCCCGGTCGAGATCGCCAAGATCAACAGCGACTATCTGCGCGGCACGATCGAGCAGGAATTGGTCGACGGCAACGACGCCTTCACCAAGGCGAATGTCCAATTGCTCAAGCATCATGGCACCTATCAACAAGACGACCGCGAAGCTCGCACGGCGCGCGAAGGGGGCGGCAAAAGCGTCAAGCAATACATGTTCATGGTGCGTTCGAGAGTTCCCGGCGGCAGGCTCACGAGCGATCAGTTGCTTGCCGAGATGGATCTTGCCGACGAGTTGGGCAACACCACGTTGCGAATCACGAGCCGACAAGGATTGCAACTTCACGGCGTTGTGAAGCGGAATCTGCACAAAGTCATTCAGCGGATCAACGAAGTGCAGCTATCGACGTTGGCGGCCTGCGGCGATGTCGAGCGCAATATCATGTGCTGCCCCGCTCCGCACTATTCCGACCCGGTGCATGCCGAAATGCAGCAGCTCACGGATCGGCTCGTCGAGCATCTGGCGCCGCGGACCCGCGCCTACCATGAAATCTGGCTTCGCGATCCGGTTACCGGAGAAGATCATATCGTCGGCGGCGGCCAAAATCAAAACGGACACACGCATTCCGGCAACGGTCATGCCCATTCCGCCGGCAACCATGCCGACGATGTCGAACCGATCTATGGCCCGACTTATTTGCCGCGCAAATTCAAGACCGGGATCGGGCTGCCCGGCGACAACTGCATCGACATCTACGCCAACGATCTCGGCCTGATGGCGATCTGCGACAATTTTCGCATCGTGGGCTACAACGTGCTCGTCGGCGGCGGCATGGGCGTCACGCCAAGCGCGGCCAAGACGTTTCCGGCCGTCGCCAAGCGGATGGCGTTCGTCGATCCCGATCAGGTCGTCGATGTCGCCACGGCAATCGTCAAGGTGCAGCGCGATTTCGGCAATCGGTCGGACCGCAAAATCGCGCGGATGAAGTATCTGATCCACAACTGGGGCTTGGAGCGATTCAAAGCCAAGGTCGAAGAATACTATGGCCATCCACTGGCCGAGCCGCATCCCGACGATGTTTGCGGCTTCGACGATCATCTCGGTTGGCACGAACAAGGCGACGGCCGCTGGTTTTACGGGCTGAATGTCGAGAATGGCCGCATCCACGACACCGACCAAATGCAGCTCAAGGCGGCCTTGCGCGAAATTTGCACGAAGCATCGTCCTGGCATCCGGCTGACTGCCCATCAGAGCATTTTGTTTACCGATATCGCGCCGGCCGATCGAGCGAGCTTTGAAGAGATTTTGCGGCGGCATCGGGTGAAACTATCGGAAGAAATTTCCAATGTTCGCCGCTGGTCGATGGCCTGCGTCGCCTGGCCGACCTGCGGGCTGGCGATCACCGAGGCCGAACGGGCGCTGCCGTCGTTCGTCGATCAATTGGAAGTGGAATTGGCGAAGCTCGGCCTGGCGAGCGATGTGTTTACGCTCCGCATGACCGGCTGCCCCAACGGCTGCGCCCGGCCCTACAATTGCGACATCGGCTTGGTCGGCAAGGCGCACGACAAATACACGGTGTTTGTCGGCGGGCGGCTGTTGGGCGATCGATTGAATTTCATCTATAAAGACTTGGTGCCGACGGCCGAGGTGGTGCCGACCTTGGTGCCGCTGTTCGCCTATTTCAAAACGGCCCGCGAGAGCGGCGAAATATTCGGCGATTTCTGCGCCCGCCGCGGCGCCGACGATCTCATCGCCTGGACCGATCGCTACGCCGCTCAGGCGGCAGGTGCATGAATCGCTTCGTAACCCGCGCGAAACCGCAAGCGGCGGCGTGTCGCTCGCTTGCGGTTTCGCGCGTTTTTTGCAGTTGGTAAGTGGCTACGTGCGACATGACCCCATGCAAGTCCCTCCCGGCATTTCGGTTCCCGATAGTGAATTTCAATTCACGTTTGTCCGGAGCAGCGGGCCGGGGGGGCAGAACGTCAACAAGGTGAACACCAAGGCGGTGCTGCGGTGGCCCGTGACCGCGAGCCCGAGCCTAATGGGCCCAGTGCGGAGCCGTTTCCTGTCGCGTTTTGCCAGCCGGCTGACGACCGAAGGGGAACTGGTTCTTTCAAGCCAGCGGTTTCGCGACCAGGCCAAGAACCGCGACGATTGCTTGGAAAAGGTCCGAGCGATGCTCGAGGCAGTGGCGGTCGCCCCGATTCGCCGTCGAAAAACGAGACCGAGCCGCGCAAGCGTCGAGCGGCGTCTCACTCAAAAGCGGCAACTCTCCGGCCGCAAACAACAGCGCCGCCAACGGCCACGCGGCGACAGCGAATAGCGCTCGTGTGTCAACAAGTGGGCTGACAGACGATCTCGGGGCCGGCACTGGCAGAGCCGGGCACGCGTGGCACTGGCCAGCGAAGCCGGCCAGTGCCGGCGACTTGACGTTGAGGCTTTGCAAGAGGCGACGCGAGGACGTTCGGCCAACGGCGTCGTTGGATAAATGGATTGCCGGGCCTAGCGGCGCCCACGCCGGCCGACTTCGCTGGCCAGTGGCACACAGCCAAGATATGGCGCCGGCCGGTCGAACGTTAGAATGCCGCGAGCGTTGTTGACCGGTGTGGGCAATCATCGCAAAATGTTCGTCCACTCATTCTGCTTCTAAATGCCAAACTCCGGGGAGCCATTTTGGAAATGGTCGATTTCAACAAGCGAGTTCTCTTTGTCGGCTTCGGATCGGTCGCGCAGTGCACGCTGCCGATTCTGCTGAAGCAGGTCCGCGTGCCGCCGCAGAATGTCACGGTCATCGATTTCGAGGATCAATCGGCGTTGTTGCAACCTTGGCTGGCACGAGGCGTGCGGTTTCGCCGCGAAAAGATCGTGCCGGAGAATCTCGGCGAGGTGCTGGGAAAGCAGCTCTCGGCCGGCGATTTGTTGATCGATCTGGCGTGGAATATCGACTGCTGCGAAATCGTCGGATGGTGCCACGACCATGGGGTGCTGTATCTCAACACGTCAATCGAGGTTTGGGATCCCTACGATCGCGAACTTTATGCGCAGCCCACGCAGCGAACGCTTTACTGGCGGCACATGAACGTGCGGCTGATGCGCGAGGGATGGCCGGAGCCGGGACCCACCGCCGTCTTGGAACACGGCGCCAATCCGGGCTTGATTTCGCACTTCACCAAACAGGCGATCTTGGAAATCGGCGATCGCGCCATTGCCGACAAGAAATTCGCCGGTGCTGAAGCCGAGGCTCTGCGGCAATCGCTCGCCGATCGCGAATTCAACCGCTTGGCGATGCAGCTCGGCGTGAAAGTGATCCATTGTTCGGAGCGCGATACGCAGATTTCGAATCGGGCCAAACAGATCGATGAATTCGTGAACACCTGGAGCGTCGAAGGATTTCGCGAAGAAGGCACGACCACGGCCGAGATGGGTTGGGGAACGCATGAAAAAGAGCTTCCGCCGCGGGCCTACGAACATCAAGATGGCCCGCGCAACCAGATCTGCCTGGCCCAGATGGGAATCAACACCTGGGTCCGGTCGTGGGTGCCCGATTACACGATCCGCGGCATGGTCGTGCGCCACGGCGAGGCATTTACGATCTCCGACAAGCTGACGGTGTGGGAGGATGGCCGAGCGATTTATCGTCCGACGGTGCACTACGCCTATTGCCCCTGCGATGCGGCGATCGCTTCGCTCAGCGAATTGCGCGGCCACGATTATCGTTTGCAGCCGACCGTGCGCATCATGGGGGACGAAATCACGAGCGGAGCCGATATTCTCGGCGCGCTGGTGATGGGCCACCCCTACAACTCCTGGTGGACCGGCAGCGATCTGAGCATTGAGGAATCGCGGCGGTTGGTGCCGCATCAGAATGCCACGACGATGCAGGTGGCGATCTCCGTCGTGGCGGCGGTGATGTGGATGATCGAGAATCCGAATCAAGGCGTATGCGTGCCCGACGATCTGCCGCACGAATTCATTCTTGAAATCTCGAAGCCGTATCTGGGCAAATTCATTTCGACGCCCTCCGATTGGACGCCGCTTGCCCATTACTCCAACGTGTTCGAGGACTTCGCGCCCGACGCAATCGACCCGACCGATCCCTGGCAATTCAAAAATTTCCTCGTCGGCGAGCGCGACTGATGATCGACGACGAGCAACTCGAAGTGTTGGCCCGCGAACACGGCACCCCGCTGTTTATCGTCGATCACGACGAATTGCGGCGCAACTACGCGACCTTCAAACGCCATCTACCGCGCGTGCAAGCGTATTATGCGGTCAAGGCAAATTCCGACCCGGCGATCGTGGAAACGTTTTACAAAGCCGGCGCGAGCCTCGATGTCGCTTCGATGGCCGAGTTTCACTTGGCATATGAAAATATCCAGTCGCTGCCGCCCAAAGAGCGGCAGGATTTCATCTGGGACAAAATCATCTACGCCAATCCGATCAAAGACATCCGCACGCTCGAAGAGCTCGATCCCTACAAGCCGCTGGTGACCTACGACAATTGGGCCGAGATCGCCAAAATCAAGCAATACGCGCCGCACGCCGGTTTGATCCTGCGGATGCGCGTGCCGAACACGGGGGCCGTGGTCGAACTGTCGTCGAAATTCGGGGCGGGCTCGGGCGAGGCCGTCGATCTGATCGAAGCGGCGTTCGCGGCCGGGCTCGTGGTCGAAGGGCTCAGCTTCCACGTCGGCAGCCAGTGCACGAACTTTTCGAACTACGTGCAGGCGTTGAACCTTGCCGCGGGCATCTTTGCCGAAGCCCATTCGCGCGGCTTTCCGCAGGTGAAGATTCTCGATATCGGCGGCGGTTTCCCGGCCGCCTACGATCAGCACGTCAAGCCGTTCGAGGAACTGGCCACGATGCTCAACGGCGAATTCGAACGGTTATTTCCAGCCAATATGGAAATCCTTGCTGAGCCGGGCCGGTTCTTGGTCGCCACGGCCGCCACCGCCGTGGCCGGCGTGATCGGCAAAGCGGTCCGCGACGGAAAACAGTGCTACTACATCAACGATGGCGTGTATCACACGTATTCGGGCGTGATCTTCGACCACATTCACTACCCGGTCCACGCATTCAAGCAGGGGCCGACTGAAGTCTGCTCGGTGTTCGGCCCGACGTGCGATGCGCTCGACACGATTTCGCTTTCGGAGCAGCTTCCCGATCTCGAACTAGGCGACTTCGTCTACAGCCGCAATATGGGCGCCTACACCCACGCCTCATCGACCCACTTCAACGGTTTTCCGCCGGCGAAAGTCGTGCATGTGAATCGGTAGGCTATTGCTCACGGCTTGGCGTGGCATGTGACACCGGCGGCTAGCGCCTTGCCGCTAACGGCGTTAGCGGCAAGGCGCAAGCCGCCGGTAAGATCACGAAACCACGTTTCTGGCCTACCGTCACCCGACCGCCGCCAGGGCTTCGGTCAGGGCGTCGAGCACGAATTGCTCCGATTCGATGCCGACCGACAGCCGGATCGTGCCATCCAGAATGCCGAGCTTGCTCCGGGCTTCGCGCGACAGAAGGCGATGGCTCGTCGATGCGGGGTGGTTCAGCGTCGTGCAAATGTCGCCGAGCGATGGGCAAAACGGGATCCGCTTGGCCGCTGAGATGAACCGCGAGGCGGTGGCCAAGTCGCCGCGGAGCGTGAAGGTGACCATCCAGCCATACCGGCCGCCAAACTGTCTCGCAGCCAGTGCATGATCGGGATGTTTGTCCAGGCCCGGATAATGCACGGCTTCCACCTGCGGCAGTTCGGCCAGAAATCGGGCGGCCGCCAGCGCGTTGTCGGCAGCTCGTTCGATCCGCAAATGCAGCGTGCCGAGGCCGCGCTCCGCGAGCCAGCATTCGAACGGCGCCGCCGTGAAGCCATAGGTGGCCAACACGCGCGAAACGCGATCCCAAGCGTTGTCCCGGCCGCAGATCAGGCCCAACAGCACATCGCTATGGCCGTTCATGATTTTGGTCAGGCTTTCGACGACCAGATCGGCGCCCAATTCCAGCGGCCGGCAAATGGCGGGCGACGCAAATGTGTTGTCGACCACCAGCTTGGCGCCGCGGGAATGGGCGATCTCGGCCAATCCCGAAAGATCGGCCACCCGCAACAGCGGATTGCTGATCGTTTCCACCAGCAACAGCTTGGTGCGATCGGTCATCGCGGCGGCAGTTGCCTTTAGATCGGTCGTGTCAACAATTGTCGAAGCGATGCCCAATCGGGCTGCCTCATCGACCCACTGGGCGTGACTCCGCCCGTATAATTGATCGCTCACGACCAGATGGTCTCCCTGCTGGCATTGAGCCAAGAGCACCACAGCCAAAGCCGCCATGCCCGAGGCAACGACTGCCCCTTGCGGTGCCCCGTGCAAAGCGCGGCACTTTTCGGCGAGCAACTGAGCATTGGGATGTCCTTCGCGGCTATAGACGTAGCCCGGCAACGTGCCGGCGAGCATCTCCTCGGCCTGCTGGGGATCGTGGCAGCGATAAACCGAAGAGAGCCAAATAGGAGCCGCGAGCGGTTCGGTGGGGAATTGGGGAAGTCGGCCGGGTTGGGGGCAAATATCGTCGGACGAGTCGGTCATGGTAATGAAAACCCTTTTGATTGCCTCAACGGTGACGTGGGCGGGTATTAAAGACCGGAAGACGGAGTTACCGAGCACGGAAATCGCGGATCAGGGCGCCATGCCCATGGCTTAGCGTGGGCCTGTGAATCGGCGAACCGGTTGGCCAAAACATGCCCATTCAAGGCAGTGGGCATGGCACCCGGCCCCCACGTTTCAATGCGACGGATTTGTCCTTGCTAGCGCGGCGGTCTCGAACCTGTTCGACCGCGGCGCAAACCAACCTACGCATTGCATTTCGCGTCGTAAAGCGTTCAATTTAACGAAAGGCCGACTCGGCCGCCGAAGATAGTAGCGATTGTCGCGAGTTTGACGGCTGAAAAGCCGCGGCGGTTGGGGTAACTGGCTCGAATCTCACCTCGCGCTCGCGTCTGTATCCGCGAAACCTACGCTTGGGATAATTGTCTCTTGCACTTTCAACCCGGCGGCCGACGCCGAACTTCGACATGAGTTCCGCCTCTTCCGCTTTCGATCCTGAATTGATCGACCAGACGCGTCAACAACTGCGCACCCTGGTCCACGAAATCGAAGGGCTCTCCCGCTCGGAGCTTTCGCCGGGCGAATTCTACGAAGGGTTTTTGAACCGCGTCGTGTCTGCATTGGCGGCGGTCGGCGGAGCGATTTGGTCGCTCGATGAATCGGGTAGGTTCAAGCTGATCTACCAGATGAACCTCAAGGAAACCCGGCTCGCCGAAAGCGAAGCCGCGCAGCAGCAGCATGGCCTTCTGCTGCGAAACGTGGCCGGCAGCGGGCAAGGGGCCCTGATCGCACCGCACTCCGGCACCGGCGAAGCCGGCCAAGACGGCAACACCAATGGCGATGGTGTCGCGGCCGCCAATCCAACCGATTTTCTCCTCGTCCTCGGCGCCCTGAAAAGCGACAAGGAAGTGCAAGGCGTCGTCGAAATCTTTCAACGTCCCGGCAGTCGGCCCACCGTCGAGCGCGGCTATCTGCGGTTCCTTTCGCAGATGTGCGAGCTGGCCGGCGACTACTTGAAAACACGCAACCTCCGCCTCTTCGCCGACCGGCAGTTGATGTGGAGCCAGTTGGAGCTGTTCACACGGCTGGCCCACGAAAGCCTCGACCCAAAACAAGCGGCGTACACGATTGCCAACGAAGGCCGCCGGCTGATCGGCTGCGACCGCGTCACCGTTGCGCTGCGGAACGGAAAGAAATGCCGAGTCGTGGCGGTGAGCGGGCAGGAAACGATCGACCAACGCTCGAACACCGTGTCGCAATTGGGCAAGCTCGCCACGGTCGTGGTCGCCGGCGGCGATCCGCTCTGGTATACCGGCGATACGGCAAACCTGCCGCCGCAGATCGAAAAGGCGGTCGAATCCTACGCCGACGAAGCGCATTCGAAGCTCGTGGCCGTGCTGCCGCTCGCCCGGCCGCAGCCCGAGCCGGAAGAGAACGAACTGGATCGCCCGCCCCCCGATTTTCTTGGCGCGCTGATCGTCGAACAAATCTCCGAAGACACGCTCACCGAAAGCATGCGCCGCCGCGTCGATGTCGTGTCGGAGCACAGCTCGCTGGCGCTGGCAAACGCCCGGGAACACAACGATCTATTCCTGATGCCGGTGTGGCGGTCGATCGGCAAATTGAGTTGGATCGTTCAAGCCCGGACGCTGCCAAAAACATTGGCGATTGCCGGGGCGGTGTTGGTGTTGCTCATCGCGATGTTCGTGCTGCCGTGGAAATATGAACTCTCGGGCAAGGGGACGCTCGAACCGGTCAATCGGCAAGATATTTTTGCCGGAGTCGATGGCGTGGTCGAGCAGATCAAGGTGCACAACGGCCAGAGCGTGAAGAAGGGGGACGTGCTGTTGAAGCTGCGGAACGAAGACCTCGGCGCCCAGATCACGAAAGTTGCCGGCGATCTGGCGGTCGCCGAAGTGCAGCAAGCCGCAGCCGAACGGGCACTGCACGACGCCCATCTCACGCGTGAGGATCGCGATCGGCTCGATGGCCAGGCACGGCAATACGGTGAAGCCGCACGCAGCGCCGAACAGCAATTGGAACTGCTGCGAAATAAAGAGGACGAGCTGACGATCCGCAGCCCGATCGCCGGCGAGGTGATCACTTGGCAAATCGCGGACAAGCTGCTTAACCGGCCCGTCGAACGGGGCCAGTTGCTGTTGACCGTGGCCGATCCGACGAAGGCCTGGGAATTGGAAGTCCACATGCCCGAGGACCGCATGGGAGCGGTCGTCGAGGCGCAAAACCAGCTCGACGAGCAGAAGAAAAAATGGGCCGCCGAAGGCAAGCCAAAACCCGACGCGATGCTGCCGGTTTCGTTTATCCTGGCAACCGATCCCGGCAATCGGCATCAAGGCCTCCTGAAAGAAATTCACAAGGGGGCCAACGTCATGGGCGAGGAAGGCAATGTCGTCCTGCTACGCGTGAAAATCCAGAACGACGGGCACGACCTCGGGCTGACCGACGTTCGCCCCGGCGCGACCGTCACCGCAAAAGTCGATTGCGGAAAAGCCTCGCTGGGATACGTGTTGTTCCACGATGTCATTGCATTTATCCAATCGAAGGTCTTGTTCCGGTTTTAGACGTCCGAAACCGCAAGCGAGCTGCCAACGCCGCCCGGTATTGAAGCTCGCTTGCGGTTTCGCGCGTCGGCCGCCGAAAAGAAATACACGTTTTACAAAGGAAATTACCTCCATGCGTGCAACCCTCATCGCTTGTTCGGCGGTTGCTGCGATGGCGTTCGCCGTCCGGCTTTCGGCCCAAACGCCGGCCGATTCGCCCCAGCCACTCCCCACCGACGCTCCGGCTCCAGCCCCGGCCGATGCGCCGATCATCTCGCGATGTCTCGTGTCGGCAATCGACGATGCGCAGGTGTCGGCCAAGGAGGCCGGAGTGATCACGACGATCAACGTCCATGAAGGGCAACTCGTCATGAAAGGCGAACTCCTCGCCCAGATCGACGACGCCCAGCCTCAGATGGAAAAACGCAAGGCGATGGCCGAAAAAAATGCCGCCGAAGTCAAGGCCAATAGCGACATCGAAAAACGCTTCGATGTCGCCTCGGCCGAAGTTTCGCGATTCGACTATCTCCGCAAACTAGAGGCCAACGGCCGAGTCCGCGGCGCGGTTACCGACACGGAAATCAAAGAGTCGGAACTGAAATGGATCGCCGATAAATTGAAAATCGAACAAGCCGACCTCGAATTGAAAATCGCCAAGCTGACGGTCGACGACAAACAGGCCGAAGTCGACGCGGCCGACGAAGCAATCAATCGCCGCCAGATCCGGGCACCGCAAGACGGCGTCATCGAGCAGATCGTGCCGCACGTCGGCGAATGGGTCAAACCGGGCGACAGCGTCATCCGGCTGGTGCGCATCGATCGCTTGCAGGTGGAAGGTTTCTTACGCGGCGACGCGTACAACCCGTGGGAAGTGCGCGACCGGCCAGTGACCGTATTCGTCAAATTGGCCCGCCAGACCGATCCGGTAGCCTTCACCGGGCGGATCACGTTCGTCGATCCGTTGAAGGAGGCGGGCAATAGTTTCCGCGTCAAGGCCAGCGTCGAAAACCGCCTCGCCCCCGGCCGCAAAGACGAATGGCTGCTACACCCCGGCGACACCGCCACGATGCGGATAGATCTGAATTAGGGGCGCGGGACGAGGGCCGAGGGGCGAGAGAACGAAGCAGAAAAACGGAGAACACGCACGCCTGCGACTTAACCACCGGACAGCCGCCTCGAACCCATCCCCCGCCCTCCGCCCCTCGTCCCTCGTCCATTCCCCATGCCTTCCCTTGCCGACAGTTTGTTGTCTAGCGCCGCTCGCCCGCTCGGACTGCGGCTGCGGCCAGACCTGATCGCCAAGCGGCAGCGCTATCAAGGGCAACCGTATTGGGTCGTCAAGGATCCGGTCGGGCTGAATTATTTCCGCTTCCAGGAAGAGGAATTCGCCCTGCTGCAAATGCTCGACGGCGACACCAGCCTCGACGATCTCAAGCAGCAGTTCGAAGAACAATTCGCCCCCGAGCAAATCACGCTCGAAGAACTCGGCCAATTCGTCGGCATGCTGCATCGCAGCGGATTGGTGATCGCCGACATGCCGGGCCAAGGCCGGCAGTTGCTCAAGCGCGGCACCGAGCGCTGGTGGCAAGAATTCTGGTCGTCGGCCTCCAATGTGCTCGCCGTCCGCTTCAAAGGCGTCGATCCGGAGCGGCTGCTGACGTGGCTCTATCCAAAATTGCGCTGGTTTTACAGCCGCACCTGCGTGATTCTCTGCTTGATGTTGATTCTCTCGGCCGTGTCGCTCGTGCTCGTGCAATTCGACACCTTTTATGCCAAGCTGCCCGGCTTCCATCAATTCTTCCAGTCGGGCAATTGGCTTTGGCTCGGGCTGGTGCTGTGTGTCACGAAAGTGATGCACGAATTCGGCCACGGGCTGACCTGTAAGCATTTCAAAGGCGAATGCCACGAACTCGGCTTCATGCTGCTCGTGCTCACGCCATGCCTCTACTGCAATGTCTCCGATTCGTGGATGCTGCCGAGCAAATGGCGGCGGGCGGCCATCGGCGCCGGCGGCATGTATGTCGAACTGGTGGTCGCGTCGATCGCCACCTTCGTGTGGTGGTTCAGCGAGCCGGGCCTGTTGAACCAGCTCGCCCTGAACACGATGTTCGTCTGCTCGGTGAGCACGTTGATCTTCAACGGCAATCCGCTGTTGCGCTACGACGGCTACTACATCCTCGCCGACATCACCGAAATCCCAAACCTCCGCCAAAAAGCATCGACGATCCTCACGCGCAAGCTGGGCGCGTGGTGCCTGGGGCTCGAGGAACCGGAAGACCCCTTCTTGCCGCAGCGCAATCAGGTGTTCTTCGCGGTGTATAGCGTCGCGTCGTCGGTGTATACCTGGTTCGTGACGTTCTCGATTCTGTTTTTTCTCTACAAGGTTTTCGAGCCGTATCATGTGCAGATCATCGGCGAGATCATCGGCGTGGCGGCGCTGGTGGGTTTGGTCGTGCGGCCGATGTGGTCGTTGTGGAAGTACTTTCGCGTCCCCGGCAGGATGGAACAAGTGGAACCAACAAGATTTCGGATTACGATCGCGGTGGTCGCGGCGCTCGTGGCGTTCGTGGCGTTCGTGCCGCTGCCCTATCGCGTGTTTTGCGCCGCCCACGTCAAAGCCCGCGATGCGAAAACCGTGTATGTCGAAGTGCCGGGCACATTGAAAGCCGTTTATGTTCGCCCGGGCGAACACGTGAAAAAAGGCGATCATCTCGCCGATCTGGAAAACTACGATCTGCGCGTCGGCCTTGCCGAATTGCAAGGCAAGCGCGACCAGATGCAAACGCAGCTCGAAAGCCTGATGCGCTCGCGGTATCACGACCCGCAGGCGGAGCGCGAATTGCCGAGCGTCGAGCAATCGCTCGATGCATTGGATGAAGAGTTGCGCGAAAAACAATCCGACATCGATCATCTGCAATTGATCGCCCCGGCCGACGGCTGGATCATCCCGACGCCCGACATTCCGCCGCCGCCGGCCGAAGAAGCCGACGAACAAACGAAGCTCGCTTCCTGGTCGGGCTCGCCGATGGACCGCAAGAACCGCGGAGCCACGCTCAAGCAAGGCACCCCTTTCTGCCAGATCGGCAACCCGAAGCAAATGGAGGCCGCGCTGGTGATCGATCAATCGGATATCGACCTCGTGGCCCCGGGCGGAAAAGTCGTGGTAAAGCTCGACGAACTGCCGGGCGACGTGTTTTACAGCAAGGTCAGCAAGATCTCACAAACGCCGATGTCCTTTGTCCCCCGCGAATTGAGCCACAAATCGGGCGGCGACGTGCAAACCAAAACCGACGCCAACAACGTCGAACGATCCGCGACCCCTTCGTACGAAGCCCTGGCCCCGATCGACGATGGCAATCAGGTTCTGGTCGTGGGTTTGCGCGGCCGAGCGAAAATCACCGCTAGCCGTTGGCTAAGCCTCGGCTCGCGAGCCTGGCGCGCATTCAGCCAAACGTTCCACTTCAAGCTGTAGGAAGAAGGCTTGAGGCTACAGGCTTGAGGCCGGCGAATTGGAACCGATCTTGTTGGAGTTCACGCTTTAGCGTGCCGCTGACTAACACGCTAAAGCGTGAACTCCAACGTTCGTTCGCCGGCTCGCTAACGCTTCGGGCTACAATGCGATCGCCGGTGGCGCACCAGTTCCCCTCTCCCCTTCGCGGGAGAGGGGCCAGGGGTGAGGGGGGCGTTCGCCGGTGTGCCACTGGCCAGCGCAGTCGGCCAGTGCGAAGCGCCGCTTGAGCTCGCACATAAATGGAAACTCCAGCGGCGTGCGTCCCTCGCTAACGCTTCGGGCTACGATGCGCTTGCCGGTGGCGCACCAGTTTCCCCTCTCCCCCTTCGCGGGAGAGGGGTTAGGGGTGAGCGGGCGTTCGTCGGTGTGCCACTGGCCAGCGCAGTCGGCCAGTGCGAGCGCCGCTTGAGCTGGCACATAAATGGAACGTCCAGCGGCGTGCGTCCCTCGCTAACGCTTCGGGCTACGATGCGCTTGCCGGTGGCACACAAGCGGCGGTTGGCGTGTCGGCGCGCAGCACAGCCGCGGTTGGTCTATAGAGACACCGCGGCCATGCGCGAACAGGTTGTCGCATCGACACGCACGCACGATTTGTGCAACGACGCCCCCTAGGAACCGGAGCGTTCTTGATT
>DATAWG010000047.1 GCA_036267355.1 Pirellulales bacterium
CGTGCCTTGCCCGCCATGGCCAACTCCTGCCAAAATGACCGAAACAATCCGTGTCATCGCCGGGGAGCGCAAATCTCGTGCCAGACTAATGGATTCGCGAAATTGGGTGGCGCAAATGTCGTGCCGAACAGTATTGGGACAGGCGCATATTATGGGCAAGATGAGAACGTGCGCCTGGTTCGGTATCTTGGAGGGAAAAAGGGGGTCAGAAGTTCTGACCCTCTTCCGCGTTGCATCGCGCGAGACGCGCGCGGTAATTTCTCGCGGGGGCTCTTAAATGGGGCGTGAAAACGGGATGGGTCGATATTGGCAAAATGGGTGGGTTGTTTGCTGCTCGTTTCTCGACGTCGGATGCCGCTCGCACGTGACTTCGCGGCGCCGCGACGTCGCGGGCCGGAAATCAAATGCAGCAGACGCGACACCGTGCCTCATCCCTCGTGCCTCGTCCCTCGTCCCTCGCCCTTATTCCGGCAGCGGCTGTCCTTTCGTTTCCGGCAGAAATGGCAGCACCGCCAAGCCTACCAGGAAGATCGAGCACATGCTCAAGCCGGCGCCGCGGAGCGGTTCGGCGGCGTCTTTGAAGGCCACGCTGGTGAGTTGGCCGAGCACAAGCGGCCCGCTGCACGCCACGAACCGGCCCACGTTGTAGCAAAACGACGTGCCCGTGCTCCGCAGCCGAGTGGGAAACAATTCGGGGAAATAAACCGCGTATCCGCCGAACAGCGACAACTGGCAAAAGCCCATGATCGGCACCAGCCAGAACACGTCGCGAAACAACGTCACTGAGCCGATTGTTATTGTTGCTGAACTTGTGAAGGCGAAGGCCGAGGCCGTGCTGAACATCGCGGCCAGGAAGCACAGGGCGAACGTCGGCCTGCGCCCGAGCCATTGCGCAACGTAGCTGAACAAATAAACGCCCAAGCACGCCCCGCAGTTGAACATGATCGACGAAATGCCGGCCCATAACATCAGCCGCCATGACAATTGTTTCGAGCGTTCGACGATTCGATCGATCTGCTCGTGAATCTCTTTGTCGCTCGGCTGGTTCGCGCCGGCGGTCGAAGTGCCTTGGCCGAGCTTTCCGCTTAAATACTCTTCGCGACGCTTGTGCTCTTTCGCCGTTTGAGCCGTGCGGCCATGTTCGAGGTCCGCCTTGTCGAGGTGCTCCAAAACCGCCGCGATCGACACCGGCTTATTGCCCCGGTGGAGTTCGCGCGCGGCTGAATAGAGCAGGCTCGCTCCCTTCGGATCCGCTTCCGCGCCGATCAGATCGGCCGGCTGAATCTTGTCTTTGAAGGCATCGATCGACTTTGAATCGGAGATGAGATCGATTTTCGAGGGGTCGGCCACGAGTGCGGCAACCAATCGCCGGTCGGCCTGATCGTCGCCCGCGGTGCGGGCCTGGTTCTTGTAGTAGTTCTGAAAAATCTCGCGATTCAAATCGAAGCTGTAAAAGCCGATCGCCCACAGCCCAATGACCCCCGAGGCGGCCAGCACCATCCCGCCCAACGCTCGCCGCCGCCAGCGCGGATCGCCGAAGAGTTCGCGATACGAGCCGAGCGATTTATGGTCGGCCGTGCCGCCGGCGACTTTCGTCCAGCGCTCGGGTTCTTTCAACCGCCGACGAATCAGCAGGGCCAGCAAGGCCGGAATCATCCCCACCAAAAACATCAATCGCCAAGCCGTCAATCGCGTGCCAAACACATCCCAGCCGGACCATTGGACGCTAAAGAGCGTGATCCCGATCACGGCCGCGGAGACATTCCCCACGGCCGAGAGGGCTTGCAACAAACCGAGCGCGAACGGCCGGGCCCGCTCGGGCATGACCTCGGCCACGAGCGCCACGCCGACGGCAAACTCGCCCCCGACGCCCAGCCCGGTGAGAAAGCGAAACAGTGCGAAATCCCAAAACGTAACGGAAAACGCGCTCAGCCCCGTGCAGATCGAATAGAGCAGGATCGTCAGCAGCATGGTTCGGGCCCGGCCGATCCGATCGCCGAGCACGCCGAACGCCAATCCGCCGCTGGCCCAACCGATGAGAAACACGCTCGTGGCGATCGTGCTCCATTGCGTCGGATCGCGGCCGGTGCCGGCCAGGAGTTCGCGCATCGCCGGCATGCGGGCCAGGATAAACAATTGCTGATCGAGGCAATCGAACATCCATCCCAGCGAGGCCACAAGCAGCACAAACCAATGGTAGCGCGTCAGAAGCCGATACCAGGGCTTGCCGAGATCATCGGCAGAAAGGGGGCCCGGAGACGAATAAGGATTTGCCGGCCCGCCAAGGAATTCCGCCATCGAGCAGCTCCACGAAAGCCATTCCGCCGAATGCAAAACTGACATCTTACGTTCGCCGCGGCACATGTGCCACCGGTGTTGCCGTGCTCCCAACCAGCGACCGCCGCCTTTCCGCGGATCCCCGGCTACTGTCGGGACGGTCGATTTCGGCTTGCCGAACGGCCCGTGGCAGGATACTTATGGCATTGCTGTCGACCGACGAACAGCAGTGGGGCCTAGGCGAAAAGACTCGCGGGCCGGTTTTCTCGAGATGGTTTTAACATGATTCAGACGCACGCGACCGATTCGCCCCTCTTCGTTTCGTCTGAGCCAACGCACTCGCCCGAAACACTGCAACGCGAGCCCGATTGGATGGCCGTTGCCGAGCGTGTGTTGGCTGGCGGAGCCGTCGAGCCGAATGAAGCGCTGGAAATGCTGCGTTCGCCCGAGGAACAGTTGCTGGCGCTGTTAGCGGCGGCGTATCGAGTGCGGCGGCGCTATTTCGGCAACCGCGTGCAGTTGTATTTCTTGATGAACGCCAAGAGCGGGCTGTGCCCCGAGGATTGCGGCTATTGCTCGCAATCAAAGGTGTCCGAGGCCGAGATACCGCGCTACAACTTGCTCACCGAGGCTCGGCTCATGGCGGGGGCCCGGGCGGCGGCCGAGCGCAAAGCGGCGACCTATTGCCTCGTGATTTCCGCGCGTGGGCCGACGGAGCGCGAAATCGACGCGGTGGCGCAGATCGTGCCGAAGATCAAGGCCGAGTTTGGCCTCAATGTGTGTGCATGCCTTGGCCTGTTGACGCCGGAGCAGGCCCAGCGGCTGAAAGATTGCGGCGTCGACAAAGTGAACCACAACCTGAATACCAGCCGGCGGTTCTATCCCGAAATTTGCTCGACCCATACGTATCAAGACCGGATCGACACGTTGCGCGCCGTTCGGCAAGCGGGGCTCGAGTTGTGCAGCGGCGGAATCCTGGGGATGGGCGAAACCGACGACGACGTCGTGGCGATGGCTTTCGAGCTGCGCGAATTGGGCGTCGAATCGATTCCGCTGAATTTCTTAAACCCCATCGACGGCACACCGCTGGCCGGCTCGCACCGTCTCACGCCGCGCTATTGCCTCAAGGCCTTGGCGATGATGCGGCTGGTCAACCCGCGCAGCGAATTGCGAATCGCCGGCGGCCGCGAAATGCATCTCGGCAGCCTGCAGCCGCTCGGCCTGTACGCCGCCAATTCGATCTTCGTCGGCGACTATCTCACCACCAAGGGCCAACTTCCCGAGGCCGATTATCGCATGATCGAAGAAATGGGTTTTGTAGTAGCGAAGGACGAAGTGCTACCCGCGCGCCAAAACGCAAATTGACGCGCGTGGCCATCACCTGCGTACCAATAAAGGTGGTCAGCGGGCTCGGTTGGCGTTGCCGAATCACTTGAGCGATCGCATTTTGCGGAGATTCCTTGATGTCGCTGGTCGACGCGCACAGTTTCGAGAATGGGAGTTGCCATTTCCGGGAAAATCGACGCTCCCTTCGCCCCAATAGATCCGCCGGTGATTGCGATCATGCGACCATCTCTCGATCCACGGGCCGCCTGTTCTACCCGTCCGCGGGCGATGATATGATGGATCCGGGGGCCGCGTCGACGGGAGGTGGGGGCGTTTACGGTTGTTCGTGGTGGGGAACACTATGCGTTTACGCGGCGGGCTGGCGATCTTCTTCGCGATTGCATCGATTCTGGCCGGCTGCTCTCATGCTCCGACGGGCGAAGCGCCGAAGCCGCCCGATGCGACGACGTTCTACGCCGCCGGCAAGGAACTTTTGAACCAGCATCATCCCGATAAGGCGATTCCGCAATTCGACAAGGCGATCGAAATCAATCTAAGCTATGCCGATGCATATTACTCGCGCGGGCTGGCCCGATTGCAGACCGGCGATCCGAATGGCGCATTGAAGGATTTCAACAAAGTCGTCGAGATTAGTCCCAAGCGGGCCGACGCCTATTTCCAGATCGGCCGGTTGTTTTTCGCCGGTGGGCAAACCGATCCCGCGCTTGCCAACTTAAGCCATGCCGTCGAGTTGGATCCCCATCTGGCCGAAGCTTACGTCGATCTCGGCACGATCCAGCAAGCGCTCGGGCTGTCCACCGAGGCAAAGGCGAATTTCGACAAGGCGATCGCTACGGATGCCAACTGTGTGTCGGCCTTTGTCGGCCGGGGGTCGCTCGAGCGCGCCGGCGGCGATTCGCCGGCAGCGATGTCCGACTTCAACAAGGCCATCGATTTGGATCCGAAAAATGCCGTCGGCTTCTGCCAGCGCGGACAGCTTTACGATGAGCAGCAAAAATTCCAGCGTGCTATCGACGATTTCGATAGCGCGTTGAAAGCCGACGATAAGTTTGCCGCCGCCTATGCCGACCGCGGCTTGGTTCGGTTGAACGAGCCGGAGCCCGATTTCAAAGGGGCCATCGCCGACTTCGATCAGGCCCTCAAGCTCGATCCTAAATTGGCCGTGGCCTACGACGGTCGCGGCTACTCCCGCTTCAAAAACACCGGCGAGGTGCAGCCGGTGCGGGCCGACTACGACAAAGCCATCGAACTCGATCCGAAACTGGCCTCGGCCTACAACCACCGCGGCAATCTCTATCACGATCTGGGTGCCGCCTATCGCAATGCCGATCTCGAAAGGATGGCGATCGCCGACTACGACAAAGCGATCAAGATCGACGACGGATCGGCCGACGCCCGCGCCACGCAACTCTACTCGACCTATTCCAACCGCGGTTTGGCCAAGTACGAATTGCACGACTACGACGGGGCGATTGCCGACTACACGCTTGCCATCAAACATATGCCGAACCAATTCGGCATCTTCTTCAACCGGGCCATGGCCTACCGCGACAAGGGCGACTACACCGCCGCGCTTGCGGATTTCGATCGCGTCGTACGACTGAATTCAACGATGGCCGAGGCGTATGCAAATCGGGGCGAGACGCTCGTAAAGGCACACAAGTCGGAAGCAGCCATCGCCGATTTTTCCCGCGCCGTCGAACTCAATCCGAAAATGGTCAACGCCTTCATGGATCGCGGCCAAGCGCATGCGTCCCGGCATGAATGGCAACCGGCTAACGAAGATTTTTCGCAAGCGATCAAATTGGCCCCCCGAGCCGCGCAGGCGTATATGAATCGCGGCCTGGTGCGCATTCTGCAGATGCAAGATGTCGAAGCTCAACAGGATTTCGACACCGCACTAAAACTCGATCCGCAGCTCAAGCCCAATCTCGACCGCCGCGCTGCCGCAGCCCATGCCCAACTCGCAAAACGAATTGCCGACCAGCACGCCAAAGCGGCAGGCATCCCGCCAAGAGCCAGCGGGAAATAGCAATGTCTGTCAGCGGCCTTCCTCGCTGACGCTTCGGGCTAGTGTTGGCGACACAAGCCCGAAGCGTTAGCGAGGATGAACGCCGCTGGACCGTCCACCCCCGCCGCCGCTCAAGCGTATGCCAACCGCAACCGCCTTTTGCCAGTGTTGAACCGCTGCATGATGAACGACGGCGATGAACGACGGCGGCGAGCGTTCGGCGATGCAAACCCAAACAACGCTCGCACTGGCAGACTGCGCTTGCCAGTGGCACACGGGCCCCGCAAGAAATGGCGGCATCTGTCAGCGGCCTTCCTCGCTGACGCTTCGGGCTTGTGTTGGCGAAATGCGACGACAGCAGCGTTAGATTCCCAAGAATTCTTCCGCCGCTTCGCGCATTGCGGTCGTGTCGCAATCGAGGCCGGTCCAGATTCGAAATCCGATCGCGGCCTGATTGATCAGCATCCCCAGGCCGTCGAGCGTCTGGCAGCCTTGCTGGGCCGCTTCGCGCAATAGCCGCGTGTTGGGCGGACTCACCACGACGTCGGCCACGATCAGCCCCGGCCGTAGCGAATCGAGTGCGACCGGCACTCGGGCTTGCGCATCGCCCATGCCGATCGAGGTGGCATTGATGAGCACTTCGATTTCGCTGGGAAGCGAAAAATCTCCGTGCCAGGCAACATACCGCGCGGGCACGCGCACCTGCTCGGAAACGAGCGAGGCCAGTTGCTCGCCGCGGCCGGGATCGCGATTGACGACCAGAATCTGAGCGGCTCCGGCAATCGCTAATTCGACGGCGATGGCCCGGGCTGCTCCGCCGGCCCCCAAGAGGGCAAACCGCCGGCCGGCGGGATCGATCCGTGAGCGGAGGCTCTGCAAAAAACCTTTGCCGTCGGTGTTGTCGCCGACCAGGCGATGGTCTTGCCGCCACCAGCAATTCACCGCTCCCATAAGCCGGGCCGCTTCGGTGAGTTGGTCCAGAAGCGGCAGCACGGCCACCTTGTGCGGCATGGTGAAATTGCCGCCGCGAAAGCCCATCGACCGCATGCCGCGTACGGCTTCGGCGAGGTTCTCAGGCGCGACTTCGAGCGTCAGATAGCGCCAATCCAGCCCGAGCCGGGAAAACGCCCGTTCGACCATGTATTGCGTCGGGTTTCCCGCGACGGGATAGCCCAGCAGGGCGACAATTTCCTGGAGTGGGCTGTGCATGGCCGTATCTTGGCCGAGAGCGGGGGCGTTTGCAATGGCGGGCTAGCATGGCAACACAAGCCCGAAGCGTTAGCGAGGATGAACGCCGCTGGCCCGTCCATCCCCGCCGCCGCTTGCCGATGCCATGGCCGATGCCATGGTCGATGCCATGGCCGATGCCATGGTCGACAAAATCGATATGGGAACGTCTGTCAGCGGCCTTCCTCGCTGACGCTTCGGGCTAGTGTTGGCGACACAAGCCCGAAGCGTCTGGCTGTTCGATTTGTGGAGCGGTTAGAATGACGCCTATGAACCAATCGCCGTTCGATCTTCCGACACAATTGCTGCCGACCGCGCAACAGCCGGGCCAGTCCCCACGCCGCCCCGAGGAGATGTCGAGCGGGATGCTGCTTGGGTTTGCCATTGCGATTGTTGTCGTGGTGGTCGGCGTGGCGATGTTCGCATTAAGCGCAGGTCGGTTTCGGATGCCTCCCCTTCTCGAAACGACGTTTGTCGCATGGTTGAGCGCCGGCTTGGGGCTGCTGACTGTTTGGCTCGGATTAGGCGGTGGGCGAATCTACGTTCGGCTACTGGTGGTCGGCATCGTGCTTTCGTTGGCGTTTCTCTTCTTGAGCCAGGGACACTGGGAGGCAAGCGTATTTGCCGACCTGTCACTATTCGTCGTCGCTACCGCGATGCCGTTTGGTGCGATGTATATCTTCGGCCTCCGTTTGACCAATACAGCAGGTACCCGGAAGCCGGTGGATGGCGACGTTGAATCTCGCCTCAACCAGTTTTCGCTACGCCAATTGTTTGGCTGGATAGGGGCCTGCGCGCTCGTGGCCGGCGTCGCGCGGTTTGCGAACGTCGAGTGGCGGGATTGGGCTAGCTTTACTGTTTTTGGCGGTGCGTTTTCTTTGGTCGCCGTCGGAGCAAGCCTGGCTGCTCTGTTGCCGGGCCGAAGTGAGACGGTCCTTCTGCGACTTTTTCTGCTCGGCGTTTCGACGATTGCCGTTGTGGGTGGATTCGCGATTCTGGAACTTGGCCGATTCGCAAACGTCGGAGACGTTATGTACATCGCATTCATGGGGCTGGAACACACCGCCTTGATAACCATCGCGCTGCTGCTCTACCGCCGAATCGGCTACCGGCTCGAGCGCCAACGCAGCACTGGCAGACTGCGCTTGCCGGTGGCACACGAAGCAGTGGCACACGACGCAGTGGCACACGACGCAACTACACCACGCGATTAGTCATTCGTGCTTCGTCATTCGTCATTCTTTCGACATTCGTGCTTCGTCATTCGTCATTTCCCTCGGGCGTCCAGAGATTGCCGGACGGCGACGCGGCGGTCTGTCCGACACGACGGGCTTTGATGCGCACGTACGGGGCGACGTATTGGCTGCGATGACCGAATGTTGCTTGTGCCGCTTTCGCTTCGGCGTGCAGCGGCTCCAAGAGGTCTTCGATCACGAAGCCCGCGCGGCATAGGCCGCCCAATAGTTCTTCCCAGCGGTGCAGGAATTCGAGCGTGCCCGGCTCGCGGTGCGGGCTTCCTTCCACCGGCGGCAGCGGGCCGGTGCGGTAATATGGCTCGATCAATTCATAACCGGTGGGCGATGGGCGGATGTCGGCCTGCAAGCTGGCCGGCTGCTTGTGTTGGCTGATATACAATCTGCCGCCGATCGTAACGCGAGCCACCTCGCGGTATACGGCCAGCACATCCGGCACATAGCATGTGCTCACCGGATGCACGACAAGATCGAAGCTGGCCGGCGCGAACATGCTCAAATCATCCATCGACGCTTCAACGGTGCGGATTGCCAAGTTTCTTTCGGCGGCGACCTGCCGATCGAGGGCCAGCATTTCCGGGCTGAGATCGACCACCGTCACCGTCGCGCCGAGCGCGGCATAGAGCGCGGCCTGCTTGCCGCCGCCGGCCGCGAGGCAAAGCACGCGCAGGCCCGCGACGCCGCCGTCGAGCCATCCGGCGCCGTCGACCGCCGCAAACGGGTTGGCGAAATCGGCATCGTCGACCGGCCGCGTAAAACGTTGGCGGCGGCGGACCAAGGCGTCCCAAGCACGGCGGTTGTGGTCGTGAGGCATGGATAGGGGGAGGGGCGAGGGGCGACGGGCGAGGGACGAGGGGCGAGGAAGAAGCGGCAGCACGCGCGAAACCGCAAGCGAGTGGTTGGCTGACTAGCGAGCGCGGAGTTCTGCCGTCTGTTCGCTCGCCCGTCGCCCCTCGCCCCTCGCCCCTAATTCTCCGATTGAGGCGCGGATTTCGGCGGTCGTCGATTCCGGCGGCAGCGGCTTGCCAATTCGCACGAGGGCCCGCTCGCGGCCGGCGGGGTGTGTCGACGGGTCGTCCCAAAGCGGATCGCAAAAAACCGGCAGCACGGTCGAGGGAATTCGCGCCTGAAGGCTCTCATACAGATCGTCGGCCGAGCCAGCCTGCGTGGCCGAAATCGGGCCGGCAAAGGCGTGTTGCGAAATCGGTCCATCGAGCGTCATGGCAACGAGGTACCCCGCGACGAGCGTGTCGACGCCGGCCCCCACGAGCTGGTGCCAATCCGCCTCGGACGCAGCCTCCGGCGTGGAAACGAGCAAGCCTAACCGCCGGGCGAGCGATTCCAACCGTGCGATTCCAGGAAGGATCGCGCCGGCCGGAGGCTCCGGTCGCAAATAGCAGGCCCGCCGATCGATGGCCGACATGACGTAGATCCATGCGTCGGTTTCGTGGCAATTGGTGGCCAGAATCACGTGCCCCTCGCCCGGCACATTCGCCAATCCGACGGTGTGCAAATGCCGCCGCCGCGGAAGCTGGAACCAGGAGATGGTTCGCAGTAAAAAGTCGGGCCGTTGCCGGCACAGCAGATAGAGGATGGCAAGCGTAATCAAGCTCGCCGCCAGGAAAAGCATCCGCGGAATCTGCGTCGCCTGCTGAAGCTGCAAGACGAAATCGTGAAGCTTGCCGGGCGATTGCGCGACATCGTCGGCCGTCAGATTCATGCCAAAAATCTTCTGCAAGCCGAACGTGATGAAATAGAACACCCCGACCGCGACCAGCCCGCCGGTGACATTCAAGAAATTGCTCAGGGCGACGAGGTTTCCCTTGCTTTCCTTCGGCGCGCGATGCTGCAACAGCGTGTAGAGCGGAACGATATAAAGCCCCGCCCCCATGCCGACGGCCACCAAGATGCCGCGCGTGATCCACTTTGCCGCATGCGGAAACAGCGCCGTTCCGGTGATGTAGGCCAGTAGCCCCGTGAACAGCACGATCAGGATCGCCCCGAACGGCACGAGCCCCAACTCGATGCGATCGCCCGAGATCATGCCGGCAGTTCCGCAGCCGATGCCGACCCCCAGCGCGATGAAGGCGATCATGATCGCGACGAGGAATTCGGCGTTTCGGGCTTCGATCGGCTGATTGGCCATCGTCGGCTGCGCGGCCGACACGCTTGGCTGGCCGTTGGCTAGGTCGTCGAGCGACACGTCGTCGGCGAAGGAATCGCCGGGCGAAACTCGGCCGGAAGTCAGTTCGTCGAGCAATTCTTCGTCCCAATCGGGCAAGGGCGTGATGCCCGAACGTGCGGACGGGCTCGAACCGCTGCCCGAGTGGTCGGCCCGTTGCGCCGCCACGGTTTGGCGGTAGGTGGTTTGATAATCGAGATAATCCTTGTTCGTTTCGCCTTGAAAGATGAGGATCAGGCGGAAGAAGAGCGTCATGAACGTGAAAAACGCGATGCCGATCGTGGCCAGCACCAGCGGCCGCGAGCGGCGCAAGACGCGCAGATTGTCGCGCACCGGAATCCAGGGATTCCATTCCATCTTGCGGTTCGGATCGGCCGCCGGCAGCCGCGGCATCAACAGCGCCCCGACGGCCCCGAGCAAGGCCAGGCCCAACAGAGACAGCCCCAGAATCCATTCCTGTCCGAGCACCAAAACGCCGCTTTGCGGATCGTAGGTGGAATGGCATTTGATATACACCATCCCGCCGAACACCGTGCCGAGGATATTGCCGGTGAAGCTGCTCCCTTCCAAAATTCCGTTGCCGCGGGAGAGCACCGAGGGGTGCAGAATCTCGGGCATGACGCCGTATTTGGCGGGGATGAAAAACGTGCTGTGCGTTCCCATCAGAAACACGGCGCCGATGAGCATTGCCGCGCTCCAGGAAATCGTCGCAATACTTGCTCCGGCGACGTGCGGCAGCAGAAAGCCGGCAAACACCAGGCCCATGATGCCCACTTCGGCGATCTTCCAGAAGACGATCGTCGTGCGTTTGCTGTATTTGTCAGCCAGCACGCCGGCGAGCGGCGAAAATAGCAAGAAGGGAGCGATGAAGCATGAAGTGACAATCACCGCCAGCAGCTTCACGTCGAGATGCCGCAGGCCCACGTAGCGGACCAACATGTCCACGGCATAGAAGAATGCGACGTAGTGGATCGCCTGATCGTTGAAGCAGGCCAGGAATTGCGCCACGAGCAATCCCACGTAGCTGCGCGATTGGAGCGTGCCTGTGGAAGTGTCGGACGGCATGGATCAAGACCGGTCGGGCGCCGGCGGCGAACGGAGTTTGGCGGGGGTGTGGCCGGCCGGCAATCGCGAATCGAGCGATTCAGGGGTCTCGCCAGCCAAACGGCAATCGCCAGTCCTCAATTCTACGCCATCGCCGCCGCCGCGCCGATGGGCGCATCGGAGGAGCAACCGCGCGAACGAACGCCGGTCCGAGCCCACAGCGCTAGCAAGGAAGTACGGATTATCAATCCTTGCTGGCGTTGCAGGCTCGGCTGCGACGGAAAGAACTCCGCCACGGTTTGCGCTCGACGCGCGAAACTGCAAGCGAGCCAAGGCGCGGTCACGAAAAATCCACGGGCCGATATTGCGGAACCGGCAGTCGCGAGCGTGCGGCCTTCCGTCACGCTGTCTGGTTCATTTCCGGATTTTCGCGCTTCGATTGCCAGACGGCCCAGATCAAGCCGATCGCACACACGGCGACGGCGCCCCAAAACAAGGTGTCGTGCGGTTTGAAAGAGACCGGCAGCACAAGCCCGAGGTTGCCAAGCTTGTCCAAAAGCCGCCCGTCGTAGGGCAAAATCAGCCCGATGATGAGCAGGCTGACCATGTTCATCACTTTGATGAGCGGGTTGATGGCCGGGCCGGCGGTGTCTTTCAGCGGATCGCCGACCGTGTCGCCGGTGACAGACGCTTTGTGTTTTTCGCTGCCCTTGCCGGTGTTGTTTTCCAGGCTGCGCGGCTCGTCTTCGACGGTTTTCTTGGCGTTGTCCCAAGCACCGCCGGCGTTGGCCATGAACACGGCCAGCAATTGGCCCGTAACGATCATGCCCCCCAAGAACCCGGCCAAGGCCACGACTCCCAGGCAGAAGCCGACCAAGATCGGCACGAACAACGCCAATAGCGCCGGGCCGACCAATTCTTTCTGTGCCTCGCCGGTGCAGATGGCTACCACGCGGCCGTAATCCGGCTTTTTGGTGCCGGCCCAAATCGCCTTATCGCGGAACTGGATGCGGCATTCCTTGACGATCAAGAATGCGGCCCGGCCGACGGCACGAATCGTCATCGAGCTGAACAAGAACGGCACGGCGCCGCCGATCAACAGGCCGATGAACAACCGCGGATCGGAGAGCGTCAATTGGTTCGCGATGATTGAATAAACGCCTTCGCTGATCTGTTCGGTTTCTCCCTTACCGCCGGAGCCGACGGAAACGATAAAGCTATTGAACAGCGACACGGCTGCGATCACGGCCGAGCCGATCGCGATTCCCTTAGTGATCGCTTTGGTGGTATTGCCGACGGCGTCGAGATCGGCGAGCGTCTGGCGGGCTTCCTTGTACTTGGCTTCGCCCATCGCTTCCTTGTCGTAGCCCATTTCGCCGATCCCGTTGGCGTTGTCGGCCACCGGGCCGAACACGTCCATCGAAATCGTGTTGCCGGTGAGCGTGAGCATGCCGATGCCGGCCATGGCGACGCCGAAGGCGATAAATGTCGGGCTCGAGCCGGTGAACACCAGCGCACTCGCCAGGATCGCCGCGGCGATAATCAACACCGCCGCCACGCTGCTTTCATAGCCGACGGCAATGCCTTGGATGATGTTCGTGGCATGCCCCGTTTCGCAACTCTTTGCCAGGCTTTTGACGGGGCTATATTCCGTGCCGGTGTAATACTCGGTGCATTTATTAAGGGCCACGGCCAGGATGATGCCGATCAAGCAGGCCCAAGCGGCGCGCATGTCGAGGCCGGTTTGCCCAAGCGTGACCCAGGCGGGCAGGTTGCTGGTTACGTTGTTTGCCGCGTGGCCGACATACGCGATCGCGGCCTGCGGATATTTAGTCAGATAGGTTTCATCGAATCGCAAATACACGAATCCGAGAATGACGAACCCGACGACGCTGATGATCGAGCCGATCACGAACCCACGATTCACGCTCTTCATCGCTTCGCCCGCGGTGCCTTTGTCGCCGCAGCGAACGCTGTAGGTGCTGATGATGCTGGCGATGACGCCGATGGCCCGCACGAGCAACGGGAAGATTACCCCCTTATGGCCGAAGCTGGCGATGCCCAAGATCATCGCGGCCACGATCGTCACTTCGTAACTTTCGAAGATATCGGCCGCCATACCGGCACAATCGCCGACGTTGTCGCCGACGTTGTCGGCAATCGTGGCAGCGTTACGAGGGTCGTCTTCGGGAATATCTTTTTCCACCTTGCCGACGAGATCGGCCCCCACGTCGGCGGCCTTGGTATAGATGCCGCCGCCGACCCGCATGAACAGGGCCAAGAGCGTGCCGCCGAAGCCGAAGCCGAGCAACGCCTCGTAGGCGTGTTCACCGTAAATCAAGAAGATGATCGAGCCGCCGAGCAGGCCCAGGCCGTCGGTGAGCATGCCGGTGATCGTGCCGGTGCGGTAGCCAAGTTGCAGGGCCCGTCCGAAGCTGTCCTGGGCCGCGGCGGCGACCCGCAAATTGCCGATCGTGGCCAACCGCATGCCAATGAACCCGACCGTGGCCGAGAAAGTCGAGCCGACCAGAAACGCAATCGCGCGGCCCCACGAGATTTCGATCGGATTGTCCGACTGGTTCGAAGCCCAATATAAGACGACCGTGATTACGACAATCAGAATACCGACGACGCGAAACTGCTTGAACAGATAGGCGTCGGCCCCTTCACGCACGGCGTGGGCAATCTCTTGCATGCGCGGCGTGCCTTTTGGCGCGCTCTTCACTTGCCCGACGAGTAGCAGGGCGTAGCCAAGCCCCGCCAACGCGATCACCACATTCGCGATCAGGGCGATTTTTTCGCCGATCGAGAAATCGGGGCTGACGAGCGGCGCAAATAGTTGGATAACCTCGTGTCCGCCTTTCGCAGCGCCCGATCCGGCAGGCGTCATTGCTTTGAAACCGGCAGCGGCTAACAGTCCGACGGCGAAAATCATCAGTACGGGCAGAGGCAGCTTTTTCATGGTGAATCGTGGCTAGTGGTGGTGACTAGTGACGGGTTTGGAAAGCTGTCGCGGAATATCGAAATGCTTCGTTGGCCTTCTAGCTTTAAGCCGGTGGCAAGGCAGCCGAAAAACGGGCGAAATGGTTGCCCTGCAACCCTCCCACCCCCTGCCGAGATGCGGAACTCGGTTTGCCGATGCCGCACGGCGAAATTGCGACAAATGGGGCCTCGGAGGCTCGACAGGTGCCATACGGGAAAGGGGTAAGCTACCGGTTCGAAGGAACTTACGCAATAGGTAAGGAATGCGGCGATATGCGGCGCGGCGGTTGGCCCCAGCTTTTCCTCACATCAGCCACCAATTGCCACTCGCAATCACGTATACACCCAGCAGCAGATTGGTTGTCGCGTGGGCGGCAACGCAATCCCACATGTTGCGCGTGCGAAGCATCAACCACGTGATCCCGGAAAACCAAACCGCCGCCGCCAGCGCTTCCTGCGGATGCATCAAAACCGGAACTGCGGTGCCGATCACGATCGCTGTTCGGCTCGCGGCCCCAAACGGCACTGCCCACCAATCCGCGGCCATCGCAAACCGCATCAAAAAGCCTCGCAGGAAAAACTCTTCGATCACCGGCGCCACGACCGCCAGTCCGGCCAATCGGATTGCCAGAAACGTGTACGCCCAAGCGGGCCGGGCCGACAGTTCCGCGAGCGGATCGAACGCGCTGCGTTTGCCCAGGCCGAACTCGAGGCCGAACCGCAGGACCATGACCCGTTGCAACATTGCCAGTCCGATCCAAACCGCGGTGCCCACGACGCCCACCCCAATCGCCAGCTTGTCGACGCGCCACGCAAACTGCCGGTAGCCGGGCCAAATAGCAGCGATCGCGATCAGTGTCAGCCCGATTTTGACGGTATAGATCAGCGGATATGCGCTGTAGGGGATCGCGAGGCCGAAAGTCTTCGATGCCTCGGGCGGCGATTGATCGTGAGCCACTGCCGCCGCGGGCTCGAAACTGCCAACGACCATGAACACCACAAACGGCAGCAGAAACACGAGCCACGGATTGGTGCGGCCCGTCGCGCGGCGATCAGTTGGCAAGTCGGCCAGCATGATTTGCGGAGTGTCCAATGGCTGAAAGCCGGCGAGTCAATCGGGTCGGATTCGGCCTTCCGGAGACTGGCAACGAGCGGATGGGAACCGTTTCGAACGCACGAAGCGGGCGATGCCCATTATGGAAATCCGGTCGTGATTCGGCTAGCCGACGTTGCCTCGCATGCGCTACCCGCATTGTCCAAGCCCTGAACTTGAATGGAGCCCGCAGGCCCACTACCATAGAGGAAGGCTACGCTGTTGCCGCCGACCACTCCCTGCCGCTGCCTGCCACCCCGCCGCAATTCTGGTTGCTTTCGGCACCCGCCCCGAACCATTCCTGCCCGCCTCCGCCCGCTGTGTCTGCAATGCACCGACGAAGCGTTCTCAAGTTGACCAGCGCCGCGTTGGGCGCGGCATGTGCCGCGGCTATTGGCATTCCCGGCGTGAATTATGTCGTCGCCACGGTTCGCCGCAATCGGTCGAAGGCCGAGACGGTGCAATCCGTGATTCGGCTCAAGGATTTGCCCGTTGGCCGGCCCGTGGCGGTGGCGATTCGCGCTCGCGCGCAAGACGCTTGGACGGTCGCCCCGCAACAGGTGGTGGGGCATGTGTGGCTATTGCGGCGGCCCGGCAAATCGCCGGCAGTTGGCCCGAAGGAGGCGGACTCAAAGGCGGCGGTTTCGCCAGCCAAAGTTCCGACGGCGGGCGACGTGCCGCCGGAAGATGTTGACATTGTCGAGGCATTCAGCGCCACGTGCCCGCATCTGGGCTGCAATGTCGTGTATCAGCAAGACAAGCAGCAGTTTCTTTGTCCGTGCCATGGCGGAGCGTTCGATCGGCATGGCCGGATGGTGACGGGCACCGCACTGGGGCACGAAAATCCCGCCCCCCGTGGGTTGGACAAACTCGCTTGTAGCGTGGTGCTCGACGCCATCTCGGGCGAGAAGTGGGTCGAGGTTCGGTATCAGCGATTCCAGCAGGGGGCGACTCGACAAATCGTTGAAGAGTAGCCCCGATGCGCCGATCCCCGCCCGTC
Organism: Pirellulales bacterium; assembly: GCA_036267355.1. Lineage (NCBI taxonomy): Bacteria > Pseudomonadati > Planctomycetota > Planctomycetia > Pirellulales > Pirellulales bacterium. The sequence goes on from DATAWG010000047.1 coordinate 16,417, forward strand.
GACCCAGCGACCGAAGAAGAAATTGCTCGCACCTCGGCGAAATTGCACGCGCAGCTCGCGCGGCATCGCCAAGAAGCGTCGCTCCTGCGCCGCACATGGAATTGGCTCGATGATCGGGCAGGGCTGCGCGGCTGGTTGCTGCCGATTCGCCGCCGGAGGCTTCCGGGCGGCGCGCGTTGGGAATACAGCACGGCCAGTTGCCTGCTCTGGCTGTTGGTCGTGGAGGTGGTCACCGGATTGCTGCTGATGACCACCTACAGCCCGGGAAGCGCGACCGCCTGGGCGAGCGTGCACTATATCGATCGATCGGCCGGTGGCGGATTTATTCGCGGCGTCCACTATTTCGCTTCGCAGGCGCTGCTGATCCTGTTTGCGGTGCATATGGTGCGCGTGCTGCTGCGGGCGGCGTTTCGCGCGCCGTTCGAATTGATCTGGATTACCGGACTGTTGCTTACCCCGCTCGTGATCGGCCTGGCGGTGACCGGCAATCCACTTTCGGCGAGCATCAAAGGCGCCTCGCAAATCGAGGTCGAGGGGAGCATCATCGGTTCGACGCCGCTCGTGGGTCCGATGCTCAAACGAGCGCTGTTTGGCGGCGAAGACGTCGGGCAGTTGACCTTCACGCATCTTTATTTTCTGCACGTCGCCTTGTTGCCGCTGTTGGTCGGGTTGCTGCTGATCGTCCACATCGCCCAGATTTATCGGCATGGTCTCTCCGCGCCGATGATCCATCCGACGAAAGGCCGGGCGGTGCGATATTGGCCCTATCAGACCGTGCGGAATATGACCGTGCTGGCGATCGTGGTCGGCGTCGTATCCTGGCTGGCCTGGCGATACGGCGCTCCGCTCGACGCACCGGCCGATTCCGAGCTTCCCTACACGCCCCGACCCGAGTGGTATCTGCTGTTTCTCTTCGAATTGCGGCGGCACTTTTCCGGCCAATGGGAATTCGTCGCCACGATTATCTTGCCGCTGCTGACGCTCGGGCTGCTCTTGTCGATGCCACTGATCGATCGCCTTTGCACGGTGCGCACCAGTGCCGTGCTGCGGGTGTTGATCGTGTTCGTCGGCCTTGGCGGTTGGATTGGCCTGACGCTGGCGGCGGTGATGCGAGATCGCAATGATCCCGAGTTTGCCGCGAGCCGAGCTGAATCGGCCCGGCTGGCCAATCGGGCTTGTCAATTGGCCGATCAAAACGGCGTTCCCCCGGAGGGGGCCGCGGCGCTGTTGCGCCGCGACCCGCAAACGCGCGGCCCGATGCTGTTCAAGGCCCATTGCGCCAGTTGCCACGGCTACGGCGAAAACTCGTCGAATGCGTCGAGCAGCGACGCCGCGACCAAAACTTCGGCGCCAGATCTCGCCAACTTTGCCAGCCGCGCTTGGCTGACCGGCATGCTCGATCCGGCCCAGCATGGTGGCCCGCGCTATTTCGGCAACACGAAATTCGCTCACAGCGACATGATCGAAGCGCTAACGGCGATCTGCAAGGAACCCCGCGGCGCCGCCCGATTGGGCGATGCGGCCGTCGCGCTATCGGCCGAAGCCGCATTGCCGTCGCAAGCCGCGGCCGACGCGCAGGATGCCGCGCGAATCGCCACCGGCCGTCAACGGATCGCCGGCAAACTCGGCTGCACCGATTGCCACCGCTTTCACGAACAAGGGGATTTGGGTTCCGCGGCAGATCTGACGGGCTACGGCTCGCGCGATTGGCTGATCGGCATCATCAGCAATCCGGAACACGAGCGGTTTTACGGCAAAAAGCTGAACGACCGCATGCCCGCCTTCGCCGAGAATCCACAATCTCCCGAAGGGAACGTGCTGACCGGCGAGGAAATCGAGCTCCTCGCGAAATGGCTCCGCGGCGAATGACCGCGGCGAGCCGTCGCGGCGCTCCGAGTCCCGCCGTTCAGCGGTGGCTCGCCGCTTCCTGGCAGCGCTCGATGACCACGGCGCAGGCCAGGATCAACACGTCGTCCTGGCCATCGACGATGTCTACGCCATACGTATTCGGTATCGTGAACCAGCTTTCGGAAACTTCCGCAACGGCTTGCTCCGCGCGGGTGAACGTGTAGCGATGGTCGCTGAAATTGCCACGGGCTTCGAGATCGTCGGGGCCGTGCTCGTCGTCGACGCTGAAGCGGTGGCCGAACAGCGTGAACAGCGCTTCCTTCACCACGGCGCGGAGCTGGCCGGCGTGATAGATTTCGTAGGCCGGGCCCCAGGTGAGCAACTTCTTTTGCACGACCGCCAATTCGTTGCCCTGCATGTCTTCGAAGATCAGCCGATCGCGCAAGGAAAGGACTTTTCCATCGACGAAGAATGCGTCGTTGCCGTCGGCGTCTTTGATCGTGAAATCCGCGCCGAGCGAAAACAGCTTCTTTCTCATGACGTAGCGCATGGCGTTGCCCCCCCGGCAATGAGCCGCAAATTCGCTCGATGACGACCCGAAGTTTGCCGGGCACAGCCGGGGTTGTCAACTTCAAGAGCGACTACGACGGCAAATCGCGCGGCGGGATCTTGCTCGACCAAAGCGGGTAGTCGATTCCCGCCAGCCGGTTCACCGCCAAAGCTTGGACCACTATTAGGCAGACCGCGATTTCAATGGCGCAGACGTGGAGCGGAGCGGTGATTCTTGCGTTGAATTCGCCGCGAGGCATGCGGTGGATTCCTGTTTGGCGATGCGGCGAATCCGGCCGGGAATCACCGCAGACAATGCGGTGATCCTTTGAGGTGCGTCCGCCAGCGTCGTGGCCGGCCGCAACCTCTCCCCGCTGCGGCGCAAGACAAGCTACCGGCTCGGAGAACCGGAAAACGTCAGGCCGTAAACGGAGCATTGCCTTCGAATTCAGCGAACCGTCAAGTCGCCGCCGGCCACGGCATTCCAAGTCGGCAGGGCGTCGATCAACGCGCGGCGATCCTCCCGCGATAGGATCGGCCGGGCGCTGCGGTTCGGCATTTCATCGAACGTGTGGCCATTTAGCTCGCGGCCGGTCGTCGATTTCCGCACGCCACCCCACTGCTTGAAGAAGAAGGGCACACCCGCCACACGACACTGGCGCAAGATTCGGTCGACCCAAGCTTCATCGATTCGTCGCGCGCCGGCCCCGCTTTCGCCCCCGACGATGACCCAATGAATTCCGGCGAGGTCGAGCTCTCCCAAGTCTTCCAACAGCGGCTCGATCGATAGAAACCGCACCGCGGCGGGCCCTTGCCGCAGATGCTCGATCCGCGGCAGGCCATAGTCGCGATCCTCGACGCTCACGCCCCACCAAATGTGGTCGAGCTTCGCCGCAAACGAAAACTTCCCCGACAGCAGATCACGCAACCGCTCGGAGCGCTTCGTGAGCACCTGATACGTGTGCCAGTTCGCAAGCTCCATCACGCGCACGACCCGCTCGATGTAATCATCGGGCACGCTCTCGTGAAACAGATCGCTCATCGAATTGACGAACACGCTCTTGGGCGACGACCAGCGCAGCGGCTCGGCGAGCTTGTCGGGAACCAACCGCAAATCGAAGCCCTGCTGGTAGGGATGGCCCGGCACGCCGCGAAATCGCTCGGCAAATGTTTCGGCATAACAATGCTTGCAGCCGGGACTGATCTTCGTGCATCCCCGCACCGGATTCCAAGTCGCATCGGTCCACTCGATCGTCGATTTCTCGCTCATTGAATCAATCGCGAATAATAGGCTGTGTTGCCGAATTCGAACGGGTAAACGCCGGCTCACTCAAATTCATTTTATACACAGAATGGGTTGGCGTTTCGGACGGCCATCCTCGCTAACGCTTCGGGCCAGTGTGCGTGCGGTTGAACGAATATTTGCCCGAAGCGTCAGCGCGACAGCGCCCACCCCGATCGTGCACATGAGCCGCTTGAGCACTGTTCGATCCGCAGACAGACACGATTAACATAGACTCAGGCTCGGCCGAAAATAACGTTCTTCACAGATCCCCTCCCTTTGCGGGAGAGGGCAGGGGGAGGGGTTCGAAGGGCGGAAGTTATTTTTCGGCCGAGCCTCAGAGGATGTGAAAGAATGGGACGGGCACCTCGGGGAAACCATTTTTTCGGGGTTTTTTCGACCGGGTTCGGAGCCAGTCGCCATTCTTTCATAAGCTCTCAGGGCGCCAGCGGAAATCGCGCGGCAAATTTGTCTTTGCCTCTCATTTTTCATCTAACAAGCGGCTGCTAGACTAGCCGGCATGGAAACTGCACTCCTTGTTTGCCCGCTTTTTCTGGCATTCGACCAACGGAAGGGCCGTGTATGCGTTTTCTTGTCGCCGTAGCGATCACCGCGCTTTTGTCGGTCCTTTCGGCTGTCTGCTTCGCGGCCCCGCTCGTGCCGCCCGCGGCCCCCGTGGTTCACGTGTGGACCGACGCGACGGGACGATTCCGTACCGAGGCGATCCTGGTGGGAGGCGATCGCTCGCAGGTGCAGTTGAAAAAGGTCCATGGCTCGCTGATCACCGTTCCCTTGAAAAACCTGAGCTCCGACGACCAGCAGTTCGCGCTCGCTTCGTTGCGGCTAGACGGAGCCGCGAGTCGCGCCGCAAATGATCAAGCTGCAAGCGACATCACAGCAAAAGAAGTTACAGCAAAGAAGCCTATATTGCCGGATCTCTCGGCGGCGAAGACCGAATCTCCGCCCTCCGATTGGCTTGGCGGGATCAAGTCGGGCTTGGCCTCGGTCGCAATGCCTTCGCTGGGCGATGCCAACGCGATGGCGGCCGCCGAACGCTTGCTTAGCACGTCGGGTCCGTCGATGCCGGAAAACATGATCTACGTGCGCCTTTCCCGGCCCTTTCTCGAACGAACTGTTTATGAGCAAGTTTCGGATAGCGAACCGGTGAACGAAACCGTGCTGGGCTCCCGAGTGGGCGGCACTTCGACGACCACCGGGACGACCGAATTCGAGCTGGAGCCAAGCGATCGATCCGGTCTGGCCGAGATTCGGCTCTTCGGCAGCACGACCTACGACACCGTCGCCGACGCAGGCCCGATCCAAGTGTTTACCAGCGGCGTGACCCGGTTTGCCTCGGCGAAAGCAATCCGGATCGATGGGAACGGAATCGCGCTTGGCCCGGCGGTGACGAACGCCGAAACCTCCTCGACGGTCAAAGGAGTCAGCACGTCGCTACGCGGCCTGCGCGGGCGGATCGCCTTGCGCATCGGCGCGCGGCGGGCCGGCGAAAGCCGGCAGGAAGCTGCAGTCATTACGTCTCGGAATACCGCGGGACACATCAATCAACGATTCGATCGCTCGGCGAGCGAGCGCGTGGCGGATTTTTGGACCACGGTCAACACGCAGTTGGCCGCCTTGCCGCCCGATTGCCTGCTGCGGAAATGCTGCTGGCAGGCAAGCACCACGAAAGACGCGTTGCAGATCGTGATCATGGCGCCCCCGGCGGAAAAGTATCCTCGCGTGCCGCCCCCCGCAGCAACGGCCGGCGAGGCGGAAGTGGAAGTGCAGGTGCACGTGGCGCTAGTGCGCTATGCGATCGCAAACGACGCCTTGCAACGCTTCATGCAGCCCGTGGCGGTGCGGTTGGCCGCACTCGAGCATTCCACCGGGCGAAATGAACAGATTGGTCGTCCGGGAATGAATTGGTCGAAAGACGGCACTTGGCTCACAATGAGCTGGCCCGCTGGCGGCCGCGCCCCTACCAGGCCGCAACAGCCCCCTGTGCAGCCGTCGCCATCGCGCGAGCCCGTGCTTGCCAGCCAATCGCGTTAGCAGTTTCTTGTCCGGAAAATCTGACGGCTAATCGCCTAACCAGCATATTGCCTCGTGTAAATGGTAACCACAGAGCCATAGCGTCCTTTCAATCAAAGTAGCAGGAACACTCCGTGTGCCGTTGGCACTGCTCTGTGCGCAACGCCTCGAGGTGCGCCGCCGGCACACGGGGAGCGTGTGAAAAAATGGGGCTGGCTCCGAGCCCGCTTGATGAAACAGCGGCAAAAACGCCCGTCCTGAGGGCGGCTGGTTCCAGGCCCTACACGAGCCGATGGCATTCGAGCGACCACTTTGGCCGCTGACGGAGCTGGTTTGCAACGCCATTTGGATATGGCTGCGCAGGCGAAGTTTGCGATTGGCCGAAAAATTCGGCCTCAAGCGATCCGTCGTCCCACGGCAGGCGCCGCTACCATCTTTCCCGCGGCTGTGCTAAAAGAAATGCGGTCCCGATACCGCTTTTCTTGTTCTTGCCCGGGAGTTCTCCACATGTCGCTCGAAGGTCGGCGGTTCCTGATGTTCGTCGACGACCTATATGAGGACCTCGAACTGTGGTATCCGCGGCTCCGGCTCACCGAAGCGGGCGGCCGGGTCACCGTTGCCGGGCTTGTCGAGGGACATGTCTACCATGGCAAGCACACTTATCCCTGCACGGCCGATGCGCCGATTAGCCAGATGGAAGCGTCCGAGTTCGAAGGGGTGGTTATCCCCGGCGGCTTCATGCCCGACCGGCTCCGCCGCGAACCGCGCGTGTTGCGATTGGTGCGCGACTTCGCCGAAGATGGCAAGCTCGTGGCGGCGATCTGTCACGGCGGCTGGATTCCGGTTTCCGCCGGTGTGTACAAAGGGGTTCGCGTTACCGGTTCGCCGGGGATCAAAGACGATCTGATTAATGCCGGCGGAGAATGGCACGACGCGCCGGTCGTCATCGACCGCCATTTCGTCTCCAGCCGCAAGCCCGACGACCTGCCCGACTTCTGCCGCGGAATTCTGAAGGTGATGGCAAAATCGAAACAAGACAAGGCGTGAGCCGAGGCAATTCGAGGCTCGCGACCGTGCGCGGCAAGGCATCCACGGGCGCAAAGAAAAAGGGCACATCCTTGTGCCCGTTTCGATTGTTCGACCAGTTGGCCAAGTCGGTGACAAGCGTGCGCGCTTATTTCGCCGGAGGGGCCGGCACTGCGTTTGGTCCGACCGGAGCCGGCGCGGTGGAGCTTGGCGCGGCTGGGGGAGCCGTCTTGCTGGCCGGCGCTTTGCCGTGATGCCTTGATTCGGCCATCAATTCCTTGAGCTTTTCCTGCTGCTCGGGCGTGAGCACGGCCTTGATTTGTGCGCTTTCGTCGGCCTCGAGCTTCGCAAGCTGCTGGTGCAAGGTCTTGATCTGGGGAGCAAATTCGGCCTGGATGGCGTAAATCTTTTCCTTTTGCTGCGTATCGACGGGAAGCTTGGCATAGAACGGCGGGAGCCGGCCTTTGAGCTTCGTTGGAGTCGTGGTGCTCGTCGCAGTCTTGGCCGGGGGGGCGTCCGGCGTCTTGGTATCGTCTGCCCCGCGCGCCGCCATCGGCAGCACCGTCGCCGCCGCCAGAAGCGCAGCTAACCAACCGCGTTTCATAAAACCTCCTTCAGCAATAATGAGATTGTGCAACTGACCCCCACCGGAGCCCTTTCGTTCGCAATCTAATCCACGCTAGCGTCGAAATCAAATATTTTCGGCCGATTTTTTTGCCGCTGCAACGACGTTCACTACCTGCGAAGCTTGAGCCTGAAAGGCTCATTCCGCCAGCCCAGGGCGGAGCCGCGTGAGCGGCGCCGCCCTGGGAACGTGGTACGACGCGTTGTCCGGCCCTGAAAAGGCCGTTCACAATTCGCGGCGTCTTATTGAACCGCCCTTTCAGCGCCGACGCGTCGTGCGGGCCGTTGTCCCAGGCCTCCACCGCTTGCGCGGCTGCGGCCTGGGCTGATAGAATCGGCCTTGCAGGCCGAGACGTTTCACGTTGCCTCGGGGTGAATATTATGGGTAACCGTAAGCGCAACGACGTGAGCACGGCACCCATCGCTCGATTACCGCAATTGAATCCGCAATTCTAACTAGGAGACAATCGGGATGTTCCATTGGCGAATATCTGCCGGTGCGCTTCGTGCTGTCGCGTGTGTGGGAACGCTGCTTGTCGCAATTCATGCCCGGGCCGCCGAGCCGCTATTGGTGAAAAGCGATCTGTTCGAGGCGGGTAAGGAAGGGCACAAGCTATATCGGATTCCGGGAATTGTGGTCACCGCCAAGGGGACGGTGCTCGCTTATTGCGAAGGGCGAAAACACAGCGGGCTGGATTGGGACGATATCGAAATCATGCTCCGCCGCAGCACCGATGGCGGCCAGAGCTGGTCGGCGCCGATCGTGCTGCCCAAGCCGGCCGGCAGGTTCGAGCGGAATCCGGCCGCCGTGGCCAAGAAACTGGCCCGCGATGGCGAAATCACGCTGAATAATCCCGTGGCGATCGCCGATCGCGGCGGCGCGGTCCATTTTCTCTACTGCGTCGACTACGGTCGCTGCTTCTATTTGCGCAGCGACGACGACGGCCTGACGTTCAGCCAGCCGGTGGAAATCACGAAGACGTTCGAGCAGTTCCGCAAGGACTATAACTGCCGGGTGTTCGCCACAGGGCCGGCGCACGGCATCCAGTTGAAGAACGCTCGGCTCGTGGTTCCGGTTTGGCTCTCGACAGGGACCGGCGGCAATGCCCATCGTCCGTCGGCGGTGGCCACCATCTTTAGCGACGATAGTGGAAAGACATGGCAGCGCGGCGACATCGTGGCCGGCGAGACCGATCCGCTTACCAATCCGAACGAAACGGTGGTCGCCCAGCTTGCCGATGGCCGCGTGATGCTCAATATGCGCAGTGAATCCAAAGAGCATCGGCGGGCCGTGTCGATCAGCCCCGATGGAGCGACGCACTGGAGCCGGCCCGTCTTCGACGAACAACTCAAGGAACCGATTTGCATGGCGAGCCTATGCCGATTGAGCGACCAAAAAACGTCGGACCGAAATCGCTTGCTCTTCGCCAATCCCGACAATCCGGACGGGGCCGGGAAAAACGAGTCGCCGGGCCGCATGCACTATCGCAAGAATCTGACCGTGAAGCTCAGCTACGACGAAGGACAGACGTGGCCCGTGGCGCGCGTGCTCGAGCCCGGCACCAGCGGCTATAGCGACTTGGCCGTCGGCCCCCACGGCACGATCTATTGCTTTTTTGAACGCGGGAGCACCACCGGGCGGGATCAGTTTTCGACCCACGCGCTGACGCTCGCGAGATTCAATCTCGAATGGCTGTCGGCGGGAAAAGATCGGCTGCCAAAAAAGCCGGAATGAACGGACCTAAAGCGCTCGGGAGGTTGGAGGTCTTCTTCGGCGGCCCGACTCTGAATCACAGAGGTGGAAAAGAGGTGGAAAAGGGGAGAGAGGTGGAAAAGGGGACATTCTAGAATGGCACGAAGTTAAACGTAACCTGTTTCATGCCACATGCATCGCTGGCTGCTAGCAAACGGCGGTCGCCGCATGCTAGCGACGGGCTGGCGCAAACGCAGGCCTCCGGCGAGAATGGGGTTAGTCACAACTCCACACTCGACCAGGAGGCCCACGCATGTTCGACAATATCTCCCATGCCCTGCACCAAATCAAGTCGGACGTCGCACGCACACTCGAAGCCGCGATGATCGTGCGCCTTTGCACGGAACTCGGTCATCATTGGCGCGAGCGCGAGTTGAATCCAGTCGCTACGGTGCATGGCTTTCTCCTGCAAGTGTTGCATGGCAATACGGCCTGCAACCATGTTCCGCATCTGATGGGCAAGTCGATCAGCGGCGAAGCTTACGGACAAGCGCGGGCTCGATTGCCCTT
>DATAWG010000048.1 GCA_036267355.1 Pirellulales bacterium
TCTGTCAATCCTTTTTTGCCGTGCGATTGCAGCAATGCCGGACTGACGCTCCCGACCCGCTCAGGGGATGTGAATGAGTGGGTACAGGCACCCCGGTGGAAAACGATTTTTTCGCCGTTTTTCCGACCGGGTTCGGAGCCAGCCCGCATTCCTTCACAAGCTTTCAGGGGATGCACATTGTGACGTTCGTCGAACCCGATGGCAAGTCTTCCGAACAGACTGGCCAGGAACGACTGCCTGACGCTCGCCGCGCTGCGAAGTCGCTACGGGGAGATCCATTCCAAGCGAAGCTTCGAGCGGTCTACCAAAGGCCGATCGGACGACAGGCCCCGGGGCCGCGCGGCGACCAATCCTCGGCACGCTAGCACGCTGGCACGCTAGCAACAGAGATTTGATGATTGACGCTGGAGGGGCAGCCGGATAGGCTCCTGAAAGCTTCGACATGAAATTGGGGCGAATGCCAAAGCACGTCGGACGATCGCCGCAACGCGTTACCGCATGAACGTCGCCCCTCTGAATGTCAATGGTCTTTGACCGATCTGTCAGAAGGCGTCGGCGCGCGTTCTCCCGCTTCGGTTGACGATAGTCATGGCCGCCGGGAGAGGACGCAGGCGCTTTTTCGTTCGGCCGCCGACGCCAAGGCCTTTCCGGACGTCGCGACCAGCGAACGCCGACCGTCATAAAATGAGTCCTTCAAGAAATCGGACTCCTGCGTCCCGGCATACGCAGACCGTCGGCGCCCTTTCCGTTCGGCAGGGCCCGTTAGTGATTACCGAAAAATATGGCGCGGTAGCAATTTAGGAACCATCTTGCAAATCAGGACGACGCGACCATGGCAAAAGCAACCGAATTGGACAAGGATCTGGCCGACGGTTTGAAGGCGGCAAAGTCGAAGCGGTGTTATTTTGCGCTCGTGCTCAAGGGAGGCACCGATGGAGCCATGGTCGTGTCGAAGACCAAGATCCCTGCTCCCGCGATTGCCGACGCGAAAAAGAAAAGCGGCGGTTCCTCGATCGTAAGCGGCTTTGTATCGTATGCAGACGGCGCTTTTCTCTTTGAAACGGCAAAACTTCCTCCGGCAACGGCGGCAGCGGCCGCCAAGACAATCGTCAAGCGCGACGCCGAAATGTCGATTCATGCCGTGTTCCGCATCAGTGCCGACCCCGAACTGACCGCCGAACAGGGAGGGTCGCCTGCCACGCCGTCGCAGAAGCCGCCGACCCTTGACGGCCGGTCGCCAGCCGAATCGGCCTACAACGCCCGCGTCAATGCACTGTCCGCCGACTTGAAGAAGGCGATCGCCTCGGGCACCACGGCCGGCAACGAAGCGAAGCTTCGGTTCAACGAATCGCAGGCGTTTTCGAGCAACAAAGACTTTGCGCAGGCGTTGGCCAGAATCGATGCGGCCGAGGCGCAGATCAAGAAAGCACTGAATGGCGTCCCGCCGGCGCCCTCCGGGATGCGCCGGCTGAACGAGCTCACGCCCAAGATCAAAACGGCACTCGGCGCGGGCGGGCCGAATGCAGCGCGGATTCAAACGCTGCTTGCTTCCGCCACGGGCCTGATAAAGAACGACGAACTGATCCAGGCGGAGAAGGTGCTCGACGAACTTGAGCCACTGTTGGATTCGCCGAAAGGATCGGGCACAGTCGACTTGGCTGCCGAGTGGAAGAAGAAGCTGGCGGATTGGACCCCGGCCATTAAGGCCGCCATCGTCGCCAAGGGGCCAAACGCCGCCGCCATCACCAAGCTGATGGCCCAAGCATCTGCCCTGTCGAAGCCCGGCGGCGACATGCCGGAGGCACTCGCCAAACTCACCGAGTGCCACGAGCTCGCCAAGCCTGCAGTAATCGTGCGCGAGTTGGAAGAAAAGGAGCTAAAGCTTCGATCGCACCTCAACGAGCTTCAGGCCCAATTGCAAGAAGTTGAATCCGAAAAGCTGGCCGTCGAATTCGCGGGAATGAGCATCGACCAGATCGACAACGCGCTTTTCAAGCAAAGCGAAGAGGCTCTGCGGGCACTGGTCGCCTCGAACAATGCGCTTCTCAAAGCATCCGTCCAGGAGGAAGCAGGCGACCCAATCGGAGTTGCACGCGAGTTGCAAGCGAAGGTCGCGAAAGATGAAACAACGAAGGACGATATCGAACGCAAGCGAGAGCTGCTGGAGAAGATGCGCGACAACGGATTCCTGCAAAATCGCGGCGCCAAATCGGGGCCGCCCAAAAACCCCGTTGATGAAGGCGATCTGCGTGAAAAGTTGGCAACCGCGGAAACCGATTTGGCTGCCACCGAAAAGAGCAAAGAATTCCACAAGAAGCTGGCGCAGTTCATCAGCGTCATCAACTCGGCCGTGGCTGAAAAACCCGAGATCGGCGGCGCGGACGTCAATGTGACGTTCGAAAACGGGAAGCAGCAGGCGGATGCCGGCAATTGGAACAAGGCCGACGAATTGCTCGTCGACGCGCATCGCAAGGCGGAACTGGTGCTGAAGCGCAAGCCATTCTTGACGGCAAAACTGGCGAATGAGCCCAAGATCAACGCCGCTAAAAAAATCAAGCAGGTGAACCCGAATTCCAATAAGAATTACGGCGACGAAGTTGACGCCACGTGGAAGGCCATTCTCGCTCTAGCCAAGAACGGCAAATTCGACGTCGCCGCACGAGATCTCGCAGCGCTGGTCAAAACGATCGACGAGCAGATTACTCCCGCGCTCGAACCGGCGCGCAACGAGAATGCGAAAAACCTCGGCCTGCTCAAACAGCAGCTCGAAACGGCCAAGAACGATCCTGGCAAGCTTCGCAAAATCGCGACGGCGATTTTCAAGAACACTTCCGAGGCCGAAGAACTCGGCGTCGATCCCGGCGAGAACGCGCGCAAGCCGTTCGAGGAGGAGACCGTCGGAGCCAACACGTGGAACGTCGCGAATTGCGAGATAACGTTCAAGCGATACGACTGGTTCGCTCTCAAGAAATGCCGCAAGATGGGAAAAATCGAGCTCGAAAAAGGCAAACCGCTTACGTTCACCGACGACGACATGTGGAAGCTCGTGCAGTTTCGCGGCAAAGTCGTCAACGAAGAGATCGACAAGCTTCGCAAGATCTATCCGACCTTGATCGCCAAGGCGTCGGGCAGCGAAGACATCGAATCGGATATCGACATCACATTCGCCACGCCGAATTCCGGCGACGACGTCAAAGCGGCCCAGGCCTTCAACAAGGTCGTCATCACTCGCTTCGGCAAGCCTGCGGGACGCGTGTTCGACGTCAATATCTATCCGCGCGATTACGGCGCCATCAAGGAATCGTTCAAGCCCGACTACAACGTCGATGAAATCGTCGACCACAACATCGACGAACCGGAGCAGGAAGCCTCGATGAAGCTGAGCAAAGTCGATCAGGATGTCGCGACGTTGCTCAAGCAGCGCCGCTTCCTCGAGGAAGCTCAATTCAACCAGATGCTGCAAACGCTGCTCGATTCTAGCCCCGACGAGGCCGTCAAGAAGCGCATCGCAAAGCAATACGAGGAAGGGGAAGACATCTATCTGCAGACGTCGCTGGAAAAGGTCGGCAAGATTCGCGGCAAAGTGGATCTAAATAAGAAGCTGCCGGAGGATCGTGCCGAAAAACATCGGGCCGCGCTGAACAAGGCCATCCGCCAACTGGATGCGCTGAAAGGCAAGGGGGGCCAAGAAAACCTGACGTTGGCGCAGCGCCTCGTGCCGGAGATTCTCGACTTGTTCGAAGAGACTTACCCGGACGAATCGATGGATGTAACCGACGCGCTCTATCTGGAAAAAATGGGCTCGCTCCGCGACGACCAGGCCGCGATCCGCAATAATCAGAAATCGATCGCCGCGCTGCACGAAGCCCCCGCGGCTCATCCCGGCAAAACGTGCGATGAGCTGGAGCACGACGAATGCGATTGGCAGAAGAACCTAACCGCGACGCAAACGGAACTGAACGCGTTGGAGGTGAAGGTCAAGAAGAACATGTTCACGAACATCATCTTCGCCAACGAAGCCATTATGAGCCAAGGCGCCCTCAAGCACGTCGTCCAGGCTCTTCAGGCAAAAACCATCGAAGAAAAGATGGAAAAGCTCGAGAAGCTGACGGCCGAAGACTTGATGCAATCGGTGAACGAACAGGTCGCCGATCTTTTCAAGGAGATGAAGCACTACGACGGCGTGGTCGACGAAGCCGAAGAAGAAGCGCCCGAAGAAGAAAAGAAGTCGGCCAAGAACCGCGCCAACGGCGAAGGCTACGTCCATGCGTCGAAATACTTCTTCCGCCTGCTCGATGCGGCGATCTCTCTGAACCTCAAATATCCCGGCGAGCAGACCGTGCAGGCGCCCTACGACGCGATCAAGAATAGCGGCAACAAGTCCCTCGATCAACTCAAGAAGCAGGTCGACGACATATTGCTCAAGCTGCGCAAGTCGGCCGTGATCCCGCCGGAGGTGAAGGGAGAAGTCGGCGCGTTGGAGATGCAGGAAGTCTTCCCGCAGGTCAAAAACATCCCAAGCTTCCGCACGATGATCAGCGATTTCGCGATCGAGCTCAACAAGCGCATTCGAGCGCTGCCCCAGTTCCAGCAGAGCAAGAAAGACGAGGACAAGCAGCAGCAAGCGCAGAAGGAATATGGCGGCGTCGCGGAAAGCCAACGCGACAAAGCACTGGGCCATGTCCGCGCGCTGGCGAACAAACCCGCCGTTGTGCCCAACGATCTCGTCAAGACGCTCTCCGAACTCGGCATCGATCCGACGGTCAGCGCGAATCTCTTCAACGCCTGGCAATCGGCCGTCAACGCTCGGCCACCGGTCGATCTGGCCGACCTTCAAAGCAAGTTGAGCGCGATCGCCGATTCGGAGGTGTCCGATGAGTTGCAGGCCGTCGCGCGCTGGTTCGAGCGGGCCAATGCGATGCATGCCCTGAATGAGAATCAAGCAACCAAGGCGGTTGCGGGCGAGATCAAAAAAGCGCGGATCGCGATCGAGAATGCCGAGAAGCTGATCGGACGGGTGTCTCAAATCACCGACGGCGCCAAAAAGGCGGCGCGGAAATTGTCCGAGGACGAAAAGAAGCCGCTGCTTGCCGAAATCGCACAGGCAAAGAACGAAATCAACAACGCCCAAGAAAACGTCGGGAAGGCTACCCCTGACGGGATCTCCACGTCGGCGACGAAAATGATCGCTGAAGCCGTGAGCGATCTGCGAACCGTGCTGGGGAACCTCGATCGTCGCAATGCCACGCTGAACGGATGAGCCGGTTCGCAGTTGGTCGCCCGCGAGGCAAACTCGCTAGCGTACGACGTTTCGGGCTATGGCCGATACTCCGCGGGACCATAATCCAGGCGCCGCAAGACGAACGCGTTACCGCGCCGGCTGCGGCAGGCTTGCATCGAACGCCAGCAATCGGCCGTCGGCCAATGCAACGACCAGATTGCCGCCCGACCATGCCAGCGTGGCAATATCCTGCGGCAGAAGTTGTTGAAAAATCACCGCGTTGTGGCCATCGAGAATCTGCAACGTGCCGCCCCAATAGGCAATCGCCTTCCGATCGCCGTCCGTCGCCATCCATTTGACGATTCGATGCGGAATCAGCTTGTCGGCGGCGATGTCTTTGACGTCGTTCGACGGCTTCTTGGCGTCGTCGTCTTCTTTCTTGGAAGGCCGCTGTCCGACAATCTGGCCAGTGGGGCTGATCGTGGTCAACGAACCGTCCAGCGACTTCGCGAGAATCGAGCCGTCGGCCTGCGCGATGATCGAATCGGCCCGATCGGGCAGAATCGCCTGCCAGGCGATGTTCATCGCGCGCACGCCCGTATCCGGATGGCTGGCCGGCGCGATTATACTGCGACTCGGCAACTCCCACGGCGTTAGCGGCTCCATCCCTGCGGCGGCCTCGTACGTGCTGCCGACCGCTTCTTCCAAGCCGGCGGCGTCGGTGGCGATCAGGGCGATCGATTCCTCCCCGGGCCGGATGATATCGAGTTGCCAGGCGATCATGCCGCGATTGCGGCCGGGGAAGTCAGTGCCGACCGCGTAGGGCAATACATTGCGTTTGACGAGCGTATGGATCAGCGGATTGTCGTCGGGCGAGCCAAGCAGAATCGTCGCGCCCTCGAGATCATAGCCGACCACCTCGGGCGAATTGCCACGGCCGGCGATGATTTGACCGTGACCGGTCGGCTCGATTCCGGCAAATGTCGGGGCCTCGTCCTGCGCTACTTCGCGCGGTTTGTTCACGTCCGCGGCAGCGACGATTTTGGCTTGAATGCCCCAGGGCTTCAGGATGTCGGCCAACCGTTTCGCGGCCGCATCGTGATACGCCGCGGTTCCTTTGACGATCGTCACCTGTTTGTGATTGCGGAAGAAGCGAAAAATGTTCTCTCGATCGTTTCCAAACGCGATCGCCCGTGAAGTCGTGCCCGCGAGCGCGCCGCATTGCGGCGGCGACGCGAGCGTGAACATCGCAGTCGATTCATGGCCGGCGAGCAATTCGCGGACGGTGATTTTCCATGTGCCGGGCGGATCATTGGCAGCCAGGGGCAATCGCAATTGGCAAACGCCCGCGGTGGTGGCTCGGTAGAGAGAATAGCGCGTGTTGCCGAGCGGATCGACGAGCCGGATTTCCAACGGCGCCGAGCCGCTCAGCGATTGGCGCTGCTCGTCGACAAGCGTCGCCGTAAGGTTCAACGCCAGTGGCTCCGTTGCGGCCGTATAGTCGCGATCGACGGTGGGTGCAGCGATTTGCACGCCGCCGATCGGGCGAGCCGTGCGAGCAAACGCGCGCATTTCACCGGCGCCGAAGTGGAAGTTGCCCGTCGGTGCGCCAGCCTTGTCCGACAATTCGCAAACCGCTCCGCCTCGCACCGCGTCGTAGATCGGACGCTTGTCGGCAGCCAATGTTATTGTCGCCATGGCCGGCTTGATTCCCAGCAACCCGCCGACCTTTTCGTCATACGCCGCATTGACAGCAAACAAATACTCGATCTCGCCTGCCGCTTGTCGCGATGCAACGATGCCCGGATTATCGCAAGAGAAAACGGGCCGGATGCCGGCCTTGTCGAATTGCCGCTTCAGAGCTGTCGCAATTGGCCGGGCCGCTTGAAACTGTTTGGCCAGCGAAGTGTAAGGCGCCAGCTCTTGATATTTCTTCGCATCAGTGAGCCTTTGGATCGCCGCGGCATCGGGCATCGCCGGCGCCACGCCCAAATCGATCGCGCCCGCAATTCGCACTTTGCAATCGCCCGTCGCCAGCACCAATCCACCATGCGACGCAAACGCTTCCAATCCGGCGACAACTTTCGGCGAAAGATAATCGATCGACACCAGCACGATCGCCTTGTGATTCGCCGCGAGAGTTCCATCCACGACGTCTTCATCCACGACCGTCATCAGCGGCTGCTGAATCATCTTGCTTGCCAGATACACGATCGGCAGATTTCGTCCGTGCGCCGTTTCATGGGCATAATTGGCGTCCATGTGTTGCGACTGGTTATGCACCATGTCGGATAGTGAAAACAGGAGCGCCGCGGGCGGATGGGTGACCGGCATCGTCGTGAAAATCGTCCCGAGCCGGGCCATCGTCTTGTTCGTTTCCACGATCCCGTCGGCCGTCACCAACGCGTTCGGACGCTGAATCTGCATGTCCGGCGGCTTGCACAGCCCTTGGATATTCGTGATGAACGATAGGTATTGCTCCAGGCGATATCGCTCGGACGGCATGTTGCCGTACCATGTCGGCAGATACCAGCAGGGGCGGTTGTAATCGCGCGCCCGAGCGATTTCCAAGAAATACGATGGATTGAAATATCCCGGACCGAAATCATCGTAGCCCCCATGCCCGCTGGCCACCGGCAAGCTTCGTGTGACGTTGAAATAGTAGCCGTCGGTGAAAGCCGAAAAGCCGTATTGGCTTTGATTCAGCGACAGGAAATCCGAGCGCACGGTGCTCACACCGAATTGAGCATCCTTCCAGGCCGCATCCAACAGCCCCAACTTCCAATACGCCCATTTCGTCCAACGGCGAACGTCGTCCGGATTGTCGCCGCGAACCTCGCGAAACGAGATCGGCGGGTGGCCAAAGTCGCTCGTGAACGAGCGCAGTTGCGACGGAATCGAATGCGGCGACGACGCCTTGGTCACCGGATCCGGCAACCAAGTCAGACCCGGCTCGTCATAAAAATGGACGCCGATCGCATTCGGATTCCTCCGAAATTCGAGCGCCGCGCGCACCACCCTCGAACGGCCTCCCGAAAGCACGAACGGATCCGACCAATCGCACTCGCTCCGCAAATCCATCTGATGGCCGCCCCCCATCACGCAATTGCCCGTGAAATCCAAACCGCCGATGATCGAATCATCGCCGGTTGCCGCGGCGTACAGCAAATTGAAACCGAGGCTGTCTTCGCCCATCGCGGCCTGGTCGGCGCCCTTCGCGCTGCTGCCCCAATCGATCAGGCGGAAGGTGGTTTTGCGGATATGGCTATAGACTTCGATCTTGGCCGTCGCGCTTCCGCCGTCGGCGATGACTGCGCCGTCGGTGGTGGCGACGATCGTATATTTGCCCGGCCGCAAGAGCCAGCCATTCAAATGGGCGTGTACCGTGGCGAGTGCGGCGTGCCCATCGACCGGCACCGCGGCAATTGGAAAGTGAAATTCCATTCGGCTGCCGTCTTCGCCGCTCGCCGAAAGCAACAAATCGCCGGCCGGAAGCGCCGTCGCACTGCTGCGCACCACCGCCAAATCGATCGTTTCATTCGTCTGGTATGCGTGTCGCGCCAGCGGCAGCAATAGCTTGATCCCGGCTCCATCGCAAATGCAGGGGGAGGCGAGCAACCATGCGACCGCGAACCACAATAGACGGAAACGTGAAATGGGCTTCATTTCGGACTCGCAATCCAGCTACAGGAGAAGGCGTGCAGGCAGGAAACTGGCGCGGAGCCAGATCGGCAGACCGTCTCTCGGTCGCCGTGCTGCAATTGCCGAAGTCTAGATGCTCGCCGTAGCGTGGTCAACAATTCCCCCATCCGCGCAGACCCCGGCCCGATCTGACGTGTAAGAATCGCGGCTTGCTTGGCGGCGCTAGCTGCCGCGGCGGCTCACCGGCCGCCGCGTTAAGAGTCTTCCCGCGCACGGCCCACGGCCAAGAATGGCCGCGCCCCTTGTGGAAGATGAACTGGGCGCGGGAACGTGTTTTCGAAAACCACGGATCGTTGCAGAAGGGTGCGGGCGATGGGTTCGATATCGCCCCGCACCCAACGTAGCAGGCACACTCCGTGTGCCGTCTGCCCCGCTCTGTGCCCAACCCGCCGCGAAGCGCAGACGGCACACGGAGTGTGCCTACTACGTTGGCGCCTTCATTCGAAATTCATCGTCGCCCGCACCGCGATCGGCGCCGGCGCGCTGCCGCGAAATACTGCCATCGAAATCAAAGCCGCGTAGCGCGCGGCCGTAAGGCCGCACCCAACGTAGCAGGCACACTCCGTGTGCCGTCTGCCCCGCTCTGTGCCCAACCCGCCGCGAAGCGCAGACGGCACACGGAGTGTGCCTGCTACGTTGGCGCCTTATTCGAAATTCATCGTTCGCCGCAATTTTCTGTTGGAATTCGAGCCACGCTTTGTGGCATGCTACGCACAGACGACTCGGCTCGAGGCACTTGAGACGGACGACGCGGGAGAAGGCTACAGGCCACAGACTACAGGACGAAGCATGTCCGCCTCCGGCGGACGTGCCCTGCTTACCTGTAGCCTTCCGCCTGTAGCCTCTTCCGCACCACGCGGCGCCGGCGGTTGGTTCTTGTCCAATGGCGCTGCTAGTCCGTCTTGCTGTACAACGGTCGATCTGCTTGCGGTCGACGGCAAGCGGAGCGATTCAGCGTACCGGCCCCACCGTTTGCGGCCTGATCTCCGCAATAGATCGGACCAGGTAGTGTTTGCCGAGAAGTGAATTCGTAGGCCCCTTTCCCGCTCCTCCTGGGGTTGC
>DATAWG010000049.1 GCA_036267355.1 Pirellulales bacterium
CAAAGGTCAAAGCCACAAACTTAGGTTAGATGCGATGTATGGGATGGTGCTATGTCCATAGATTTTTGATGCCGGTAATGGCTCGAAAACCATAGCTATGCGTCCCATTTTACGCAAATTTGGCGGCCGTCGCCTTTTCGACCAACTAACGATCGAGAGGGCTGCCTCTTGCGGGCCGCGGCGCGCACGGATCCATGCGTGCGGAGCTACCGCTTCGCGCGGTCATCGCTAATCTCGGCAGTGCTGCGGAATGGCGAACGTGGGGCCGTTTCAGTAGGGTCAGCTCCGCCTCCGCTGGCCAGCTGCATGATTCGTGCTCGACCGTTGCCGATCGCAGTCCTAATTGCCGTTTGGCTGCTTCTGTTCTTTCTTGTCTTTCGCGTTTTTCTTGCGCGGTTCCGCCGGTTTTGTGGCGGCGGGTTGGCCTGGCTTTAGTAGCACTTCGAGTTTCTTGGCCAGCTCGTCGTCGCTCGGGTTGTGGGCGATCACACGGCCGTCGCGGCCGATTAAAAAAGTGTCGGGGATTGCGGAGATGTCGTATTTTTCGGCCATCGGAAATTTCATTTCGTCGCCGTCTTTTTCGCCGATCAGGTTGATCCACGGCAGCTTGGTGTCGTCGAGGAATTTGCCCAGATCGTCGATCGTCTTGTCGAGATCCACGCCGACGACTTCAAAACCCTTGGCGTGAAACTTTTCGTGCAGCTTCATCAAGCCGGGGAGTTTCGCGCGGCACGGGCCGCACCAGGTGGCCCAGAAATCGACCAGCACCACGCGGCCGCGGTATTGCTCGATGTTGAACTTCGTGCCGTCGACCGTCAGGCCTTCGAGCGGGAATGGCTTGCCGACCAGCGACACCGGCGGCTCGCTGGCTTCGATTTGCCGGCCGTAGGCCGAGAGCTCCGAATCGTCGCTTTTGGAAAACATTTCGCCGAATTCCTTGTAGCTGCGGGCCGCGAGCTCGTCGTCGTTCAGGCGGTTGACCATGCGGATCGTGGCCGAGGCGATCCGCAAATGTTGGTTGTCGAGCGATTCGCCGGAGAGGGCCGATTTCACTTCCGCGAGCAGCTTGGGCAATTCCTCGGGCTTGAGATCGTCGGCCGCCAGAACGCGTTGCTCGAGCAGGTAGAACTTCGCTTGCTTGGCCACCTCGGCGTCTTTGGAGTCGCGATATTCCTTGGCCGCCGCGGCGAGATTCTTGTCGGCATCTTTTTCATCGTTGACGGCCATTTGATGCAAGGCCGCGAACTTGGCTAGCACGGCGAAGCGGCGGTCGGCTTCGCTCAGCTTGCCGCGGAGGAGCTGATTGGCCGCTTCGAGCATTCCCTGGGCGAACCCCGGCCGTTCGTGCAGCGACGAGGGGGCATCTTGCAGGTGCTCGATAAATTTTCGCAATTCGTCGTTCGAGAGGCCTTTTCGCGGGGCATAGGGATTATCGTCGGCTTTCGGCTTCGCCGGATCGGCCGCGGGGGCGAGTGCCGTCAGGGTGAGGAATGCCAAGAAACCGATCGCCGCCAGGATGCAAGAGGCCTTCGCGTGTCGCATCGCATGTTCTCCTTGGGCGATAGCGGTGGGCAAGATCGTCGAGTCGAAAGGATCATTCTCGGATGGCGGATGGCATGGGTCAACAGTTGCCCCGCATGCGGAATGGTGCGGTCTGCCGTAGGTCAGCCTTTCTAGGCTGAGGGAGCCGTGGGATGTCAGGCTGGAAAGCCTGGCCTACGTGCAGATGTGCCCGGGCGTACCCTGCGCGAAACTGGACCGGTGGGATAAACTAAATGTTGGGGCTCTCGCTGAAATGCTCGCCGAGATGGTTTGCCGTGACTGCTTCTGACGATCCCATTGCCAATGGCGACGACGCCGGCGCCGATTCGAGTGCTGCCGGGGCCGATGCTGCCGGCGAGAATGCCACGGCGGCCAATTCCGAAGCTCTGCTTACCGGTTTCGAAGCGGCGGCGGCAAAGGTGCGCACGTTTCCGCAAACGCCTGGCGTGTATCTGATGAAGGATGCCGCGGGAGTGGTGATCTATGTCGGCAAGGCGAAGAACTTGCGGGCGCGAGCCGGCAGTTATTTTCTCAAGGCCGCGGCCGAAGATCGCCGCACGGCGGAGCTCATCAAGGAAATTCGCGACATTGATTTCCTGCCGGCCGAGAGCGAGATCGACGCATTGTTGGTCGAAGCCCGGCTGATCAAGGACGTGCAGCCGAAGTTCAACCGCGATCTGAAAGACGACAAGAGCTTTCCGTATCTCGAAATCTACATTCGCGAGGATTTTCCGCGCGTCGAGTTCACGCGCCAGCCGCATGATCGCGGCACAAAGCTCTACGGCCCGTTCGCCAATGCGGGCGGGCTGCGCGGGGCGATCCAAGTGTTGCAGAAGATTTTCAAATTCCGCACCTGCTCGCTCGATATCGACGACGGCGACAATCGCTGGCGATGGTTTCGGCCTTGCTTGCTGGCCTCGATCCACCAGTGCACCGCGCCCTGCAATCTGCGTATTTCCAAGGAAGACTACCGGCGCGACATCCAGCGGCTGCGGATGTTTCTCGAAGGCAAAAAAGGGGCGCTGTTGGAACAGATGCGCGGCGAGATGCGCGCGGCGGCCGAGGCGCTCCAATTCGAGCGCGCCGCTCGGCTCCGCGATGAGATCCATTTGCTCGAGACGCTCGACCAGCGTGGCGATCTCGATGAGAACGCCCAGCCGGAAGTGTTTTATATCGATCCGAAAAAGGGCTTGGCCGGGCTGCGGAAGATTCTGCATCTCGCCGAAACGCCCCGCACCATCGAAGGCGTCGATATCGCGCACCTGGCCGGCGGGCAGACCGTGGCAAGCCTGGTGCAATTCATCGACGGGTTGCCATTCAAGCCGGGCTATCGGCGATTCAAGATTCGCGGTGTGGCCGGAATCGACGATTTCGCGAGCATTCACGAAGTTGTTGGACGGCGGTTTCAGCGATTGGAAAACGACGATTCACCGAAGCCCGACATTTTGTTGATCGACGGTGGCAAGGGCCAATTGCACGCGGCAATGGCGGCGCTTGGGCAGCTCGAGATCACGCCGCCGGCGGTGATTTCGCTGGCGAAACGGGAGGAGGAAATTTACCTGCCGGGGGCCGAGGAGCCGATCCGTTTGAGCCGGCACGCGTATGCGCTGCGGCTGTTGCAATACGTGCGCGATGAGGCGCATCGCTTCGCGCAGCAGTATCACCATTTGTTGCGAAAGAAATCGTCGCTCGACGAATAACATTGCAACAGGAGCCCGCCGCGCTAGCAAGGGATTGGGGGCCGATAAACCCCGTCTAGCGCTGCGGGCTCCTGGCTTATCGGCGCCGTTGGGCGCCATGCCCACGGCTTTGCTTGAGCATATTTTCGGCCGGTCGACCGCGGGATTCAGATGCCCACTCAAGGCAGTCGGCAAGGCACCCGGCGATCGCGCTTAGCGCCGGCCGCCGTAGCCGCCGCCGACATGCACCGCTGCGGCCGCGGCTGCCCGTGCGGCTGCTTGCTCGCGCAAATTCTCATCGGCTGTGGCAATCGCTCGGCTCACGTAGTCGGTGAACTCCGGGAGCGTCACCTTCTTGTCGTGGTCGGTGTCGGCATCGGCGAATCCGCCGGTGAAAGACGGCGTGTTGCTGCTGGTGTCTGAATTGTTTTTCGTCCGCTGCGGCCGGCCCTTGCCGATCAGGCCATCGACGGCCATCTGCTTGACGGCCGAATACATGTCGGCATCGGCCTTTTTGAATTCGTATTTATTCAGGAAGCCGTGTTTATGTTTGTCGGCCTTGTTGAAGACATCTTCGGCCAACTGGCTGGCGCGGTTTTTTGCCTCGTCGGCTTTTTTGTCGTTCTTCGGCGGCGGATCAGCGTTGCCGACTGCGGCGAAGCTCAATAGCAGTGCGACGACTCCGAGGATTCCAGCGATCTTTGGCATCGTAATGACCCCCTAAAAGGTTTTTCGATTGACGGTTTGGCGAAAGCGGGGCCAAACTCGCGAATCCGATTGTAGCCGTTTTTCCATGCGTTGCCAAATTTTCCTTATCTAGTTCGGTTTGGGCTGTCGGCGAATATTGCCTAGCCGCTCGGCGGCGCGCGGCGCGCGGGACCGCTGCTGGAAAAGTTTTTGCCGAGAAAGCTTGCATTTGCGGAGGTTGCTGATAGACTGCGTTGGTCTTTCCTGTGGGAAAGCTACCCACTATTGCCGGTTTTCATGGCTAATATTGGGCTACTTGCCCAACAATTGCTTGTCCACGGACGGCCGATTTCAATGGATTTGCCTCGCTCATCTTACGGCATAAGTCCGACGATTGCCGATGTCGTATTCATTCATCCTCGGCGAGTTTGCGCGAACGCTCGACGAGCGGTTTCGCATCTCGATTCCGACGGAGTTGGCCGAGCCGCTGCTGGCCGCTGGAGCGCAGACCATTCTGGCGAAGCAACAGCCCGGCTGTTTGAGCCTTTGGCCGGCCGCCGAATGGCAACAGAAGATCGAGGCCGGGATTGCCATCGTCGAGGGAAAGTTGCGGGCGGGGAAGTTGCAAGATCAACTTGCCGATGTGCAAACGCTCGGCCGGCTGCTGTCGACGCGGCATCGGCCCGTTCAGCTTGCCGGCCGCGGGCGGCTGTCGGTCCCCGAGGGGTTTCGCGAATTCTTGCAAGTCGAGCCGGGCACGGATGCGATGGTGGTCGGCGCCGGATTGTGCGTCGAGATTTGGAAGCCGGCGGCTTGGCTGGCCCATTTGGAAAGCCGCATTCCCGAATTCGGCCGGCTATTGGATCAGCTTTCGGCGTAGCTGGTTACCGCGCGTCTCCTTAAACCGGTAGCCATTAGCCCAAGCCTATTCGTGGTCCTCGCGCGCCGCTGTCCGGTAACGAAAGGAAAAGCCGACTTTACCCTGGCCGTGTCACCTCGACAGGGTCCCAATTTTTCCAGCGGATGGAACTGGGTGGCACGGACGCCAGCTTTTACTTTTTTGCCGGACGGCGCGCGTCTTTTTTCGACCCCCCTCACCCTGCCATGTCCCGCAAGGGGGAGAGGGTGCTGCGAAGAAGTTATCTGTCGGCCGAACCTTTAATGCCAAGCCAAATCGGCGCCTTGTAGCGGATCGAGCTTTTTGGCTTCCTTCGACGGCAGCGATCGCGCCTTTTCCCACCAGGCGCGATAGGCCTTGGCCACTTGCTTGTGATTGGCCTCCGAGGCTTTGCCCCAATCGTTGCCCGCTTTTGCGGCATTGAAGCACAAGGCATTTCCCGACGGATACCGGTCGCCGCGGCGGATGCCCTCGATCAGCCACAATGCGACCATTCCTTCGCTGCAGTGCGGTTCGTATTGCGAGGAAGCCGCGTCACGTGGAAAGCTTCTGAGCTGGTTCGTTTCGTCGGCGTGGTCCAACAAGGCAGTGATATCGGACCAATCGAGCTTGGGAAATTCGATTCCCGAATATTTTTCGCTCCGCATCGATGCGAAGAGCTCTTTCACGCGGCGGTTTTCCTTCGGCAACGTCGGGTTTGAGCCGTGGACGGGTTCGATGGCCATGCTCGCGGCGAGAAGAATCACGACAACACTGCAAACCGGCCACGGCTGCACCGGAAATCTCCTTGAATGGGAAAATGCGATTATAGCCGGCATTCGCTTCGCCCAGCGCAACACGCTCGTAACGGATTTCGGCGGCAATTGCTTTCGGCCAATGTTGGACGGCAAAGCGCGCTCGATCCGCGGCGGCTGCCAAGCCCACTGTCTTGAGCGGGCAAGTGAAATGCGCTCCGACGAATGCCCACGCATCGCCGTGGGCATGGCACCGCGCGCGAACGTCGATCGCGAATGGCGAACCTGCCTCATTGGAGCAGGCACACCCCGTGTACCGTCTGGGCGCCGCTACGCACAGAGCAGCGCAGACGGCACACGGAGTGTGCCTGCTACTTTGGTCGCGGCTCCGCTGCACTGCGCTATTCCATATCGTGCTCCGAAATAATGCGCCCCCCTCACACGGCACGACGTCCGTTGCGGCGGTGCCGCTATGCCGTTTGCGACATGACGAAAGCCATGCGCAGTTCGTGGAGAAAACCGTCGAGGAGGGCGGATTCATCGGGAGTGCGATTGCCGACGGTCTTTTCCTCGAGCACCGTGAGCATATCGATGAAATGCTTCGCTTCCGAGAGCCGCACGTCGGCCTTGCCGGTGAGCGGGTTGACCATTTGGCCAAGCGCCATCATCGCCTGCGTGGCGAGCGTGGTAATGAGGAATTCGAGCGTCGCGGGCGGTGGCGGAATCGGGGCACGGCTTGTAGGTCCGGCCGCGGCGGAAGCGGGCGGCGCGGCGGATGATGCCGAGCCGGAAGCCGATTGCGCAGGCGCGGCAGCCGATTGCACCAGTGTCGCGGTGGATGGTGCCGGCGTGGAGGTCGATTTGTGTTGTTCCGCTTGCTTCGCCGCGGCGGCTTGCTTCTCTGCTTCGACGCGTTCCTTCCATCCCTCGTCGACGATGATCTTCGGCGATTCGCCAGTTTGCTCGTTCATCGGAATAGACTCCGCTGGGGCGCCAAGAGGGCCAGGCACACTTTTCGGCTCGCGCAACAAACCACGAAAATAGCAGAATGAAATAGCGTCGTGAGGATCGGCCAGGGCGCGCTCCCACAGTACGCTTCTAACTCCCGCCGGAACCCACTGCAAGTGTGCGCCACCAGCTCTCTGCGGGCACACGTGCCGTCCATCGCGGTGTCAGCATTGCCCATCGTTTTCCGTTTTCTCCGTTCCCTGGCCCTGGCCCCGACCACTGGCCCCTCTTCTACATTGTCCGCCCCACCGCCTCGGCCACCTTTCGGCACAGGGCCATCGTTTGGCGGAATTGGTCGGGGTCGAGGGATTGATAGCCGTCGCTCATCGCGTTTTCCGGGTCGGGATGCACTTCGATTATTAGCCCATCGGCGCCGGCAGCGACGCTGGCGGCCGAAAGAGACGGCACCATATCGCGATGTCCCGTGCCGTGGCTCGGATCGATCACGACCGGAAGATGCGTTTTGGCGTGGAGATAAGGAATGCTGGCCAGTGGGAGCGTGTAGCGGGTGTGGGTTTCGAAGGTGCGAATGCCGCGCTCGCAGAGCATCACGCGCGGATTGCCGGCGTCGAGGATGTATTCCGCCGCGAGCAGCAGTTCTTCGAGCGTCGCGCCAGCGCCGCGCTTGAGGAGCACGGCCCGATCGGTTTTTCCGACGGCTTCGAGCAGGCGGTAGTTTTGCATGTTGCGGGCGCCGATCTGGAGCACGTCGGCATATTTGGCCACCATGGACACATCTTCGGTGGCGAGCACTTCGGTGACGATCGCGAGTCCCGTTTTCTCCCTCGCGGCGGCGAGCATTTCGAGTCCCGGCCGGCCGTGGCCCTGAAAGGCATAGGGGCTGGTTCGCGGCTTGAACGCCCCGCCGCGCAGGGCCGTCGCCCCCGCTTCCTTGACGGCGATGGCCGTGGCGACGATTTGCTCTTCGTTCTCGACCGAACATGGCCCGGCAATAACGCCGATGCGATTTCCGCCGATGGTGAAGCTGCCGGCTTTGACCACGGTCGGTTCGGACTTGGTCTCACGGCTGGCAACCTTGTAGGGGGCCAACACGGGCAGCACATCCGCGACGCCGTTGCCTCCCACGAGCGCATCCTTATACGTGTGGCGGTCGTCGCCGATCACGGCGATCACGGTCCGCTCGGTGCCGACGATGATATGAGGCTTCAATCCCAGATGTTCGATCCGCTCGACCAT
The DNA here is from genome assembly GCA_036267355.1 of Pirellulales bacterium. NCBI lineage: Bacteria > Pseudomonadati > Planctomycetota > Planctomycetia > Pirellulales > Pirellulales bacterium. The sequence goes on from DATAWG010000049.1 coordinate 7,746, forward strand.
GTGTTCGACGTCGGTTTTCGTGGCTTCTTTTTTCATGACAACGATCACAGGATTCTCCGGAGGCTGAAGGCTGAAGGCTACAGGACGAGGGCATGCCGGACGCTTTCGCGCGCTTAAGCCTGCGGTCTGTCGCCTGCAGCCTTGAAAAAAAACGCCCCGAGAACCGGCGGTGGCCAGATCTCGGGGCGGATGTTGTTGTCGCTTGGTTTGAGGCTACACACCTCCACCGGCCCCGCGACCCGGCGGGCTAAAAAACCACCAAAACCCAAATTGAGAGGCCGCGAAAGTGTTCATACCACTATCTTGGCATGCTGCGGCGTCGTTTGCAAGGGCCGGAAGATCTCACGCGGAGTCGCAGAGAGGCGGAGGAAGAAGGAAAGGAGGATGCTCGCAGACGACGGCTCTCGGAACGAAATTCTGCTCGTCGCCGCTAGCGATTAGTGCTCTCCGCAATGAACGGTCCACTCTCCGCATCCTCCGCGACTGGGCGCGAGCATTTCCTGCTTTGCGGTTCCGCGTGAGCCTTCCTGCCTTACAACCGCGTGAGTCTTCCTGCTTTACACTTCGGCGGCGATTTTCCATACTACTGAGCCGGACGCGCGGGCGCGTTGCGGATGGTCTTGCTTCGACGCCGGGGGACGCACGGATGGCTCGTTTGTCGATGAACGAAATGACGACCTATCGCTGGTCGTTCGATGAGGATGTCGCCGAATACCGAAAGGCCGGCATCCAGGCCATCGGCGTTTGGCGGCATAAGCTCTCCGATTACGGCGAGAAACAGGGGATTGACCTGCTCGCGGAAGCGGGCCTACCGGTATCGAACGTGCTCTGGGCCGGCGGCTTTACCGGCAGCGACGGCCACACATTTCGCGAAAGCATCGCCGACGCCACGGAGGCGATTCGGCTGGCCGCCGCCCTGAAAGCTCGCTCGCTCGTGGTCTACAGCGGCGGCCGAGCCGGCCATACGCACAACCATGCCCGGCGGCTCTTGATCGACGCCTTGCGTGAACTCGCGCCTCTGGCCGCGCGGGCGAAAGTGATTCTGGCGATCGAACCGATGCATGCCGCCTGCGCCGCGGAATGGACGTTCTTGACCACGCTGGCCGACGCGCTTTCGGTGTTAGACGTCATTGGCAGTCCGAGCGTGCAACTGGTGTTCGACGCGTATCACTTTGGATGCGATCGTGCTGCGCTCGAGTTCTTGCCGCACTTTGCCGGCCGGATCGCAATTGTACATTTTGCCGACGGCCATTGCCCGACGGCGCAAGAACAGAACCGCACACGGCTGGGCGAGGGCGCCGTGCCGCTGCGCGAAGTGGTTGCCGCATTGCGATCGGTGGGCTACGACGGTGATTACGATGTAGAATTGATCGGTCAGGAAATCGAAGCCACCGACTACCGCGAATTGCTTCGTCACTCGAAGGCAATGTTCGAGGAGTTGGTGGCGAAATGATGGTAGCGCGGCCGCACCGAGCCCGCAGCGCCAGCAAGGGAGAGTGCCGCTGGCCGCCGGTATGCCGCTGGCTGCGGACGTGCCGCTCGTGCGCCGCCGGCTCCGCCAGGGCTGTTTGTTCCGTTTGACGCCGTCCTCGCTAACGCTTCGGGCTGGTATGTTCCCTCGCCAACGCGTCGGGCTAGTGTGCAGCCGATTTGTCCCCGGGCGTCACAAGCATCGTGCAAAACCCCATGAACTGGCTTGCGCTCGACATAGGCGGCGCGAACTTGAAAGCCGCCGATGGGCTCGGCTTCGCCGTGTCGCAACCGTTTGCGCTATGGAAGAATCCACGGCTGCTGGTGGAAGCGTTGCGTACGTTGGTCGCCGGGGCGCCGCGAGCCGACCATCTCGCCGCCACGATGACCGGCGAATTGGCCGACTGTTTTAACACCAAGACCGAAGGTGTCGAGTTCATCGTGAACGCGCTTTCGACCGCCGCCGACGGCCGGCACACGCGCATTTATTTGAACAATGGGCTGTTGGTCTCGCCGCAGATCGCGCTCAAGCAGCCGTTGGCCGCCGCGGCCACGAACTGGCACGCTCTGGCTCGATTTGCCGGCCGCTACGCGCCGAAGGGCTCCGGCCTGCTGGTCGACATCGGCTCGACCACGACCGACATTATCCCGCTCGTCGATGGTCGTCCCGCGGCGCAGGGGAAGACCGATCCGGAGCGATTGATTTCATCGGAACTGGTTTACACGGGCGTGGAACGGAGCCCGGTTTGCGCGCTGGTGAACGCGGTGCCGTGGCGGAAGCAGCAGTGCCCGGTCGCACAAGAGGTATTTTCCACCACCTGGGACGCGTATCTGACGCTCGGCGATTTGCCGGAAGAGCCGAACAACTCGAACACGGCCGACGGTCGCCCGGCCACCAAGTCGGCCGCGCGCGATCGGTTGGCCCGCGCGATCTGTGCCGACCGTGAAACGTTCGACGAGGCGGATGCTCATGCCGCGGCCGAAGCCATCGCACGGAGCCAGTTGGCGAAAATTGCTGTTGCCGTGGCGCAGGTCGGCGGTCGATTTGATTCGCCGCTCGAAACGGTCGTGGTTTCCGGGCGGGGGGAATTCGTCGCCCGCCGGGTGCTTGAGCGTATGAAAACGCCGGCGAAGATCGTATCGCTCGACCAGGAACTCGGCCCGGCGCTGTCTCGCTCCGCGACAGCCCACGCGCTGGCAGTGATCGCGCGGGAAGGCGAGTAGTGTTGGCGGCGTGTGCCACTGCGTCGTGAGGGATTGCGGCATGAGGGATTGCGTCGTGTCCCATTGCGTCGTGTCCCATTGCGTCGTGTGCCACTGGCAAGCGCAGTCTGCCAGTGCTGCGTCATGCGTAGTTCACACTGGCGTAATGTGAAATCGTTTTGTTACCGAAGACCTGGCAGCGATTTTCGAAAAAGGCCGGCGATACTTGAGCCTGTAAGGCTCGTTCCGCCGGCCAAGGGCGGAGCCGCTTGAGCAGCGTAGCCCCGGGCCTGTGATACAACGCACCGTGCGGCCCTGAAAGGGCCGTTCTACAATTCGCGGCGCCGAATTGAACGGCCCCTGTCGGGGCCGACGGGCCCTGCGGGGCAGTTGACCCAGGCCTGCGCCGCGTGCGCGGCTTCGGCCTGGGCTAGCAGAATCGGCCTTTCAGGCCGAGACGATTCACTTTGCCCTGCGGAATATTGTGGGTAGCCGTAAGCGCAAAGCCGTGGGCATGGCGCCCTGTGCTCTAATTTCCGATGGCCGCCAGAATTGCCGCCACCACGCCGTCCATCGTGAATTCCGTTGCCTCGGCGGCCGGTTCGTAGCCGAGCGAGCGGAGCGTGGCCGAGGTGATCGGACTGATGCTCGCCAGACAGCTGTTTCGCAGTTGCTCGCCGAACATCCGCACGAGCGACCGAGCGATCGCAGAACTGGTGACGGTGATCCAATCGATGCGGCCGGCGGCAAGCGCCGCTGCAATCGGGGCGTCCGGCTGCGGTACGTCGCGGCTTTCGTAGATCACGATCTGCTCGACCGTGGCGCCGGCAGCGACTAATTCTTCCGGCAACACCGCGCGGCCGCGGCTGGCGCGGGCGAGCAAGAACCGCCGGCCTCGCGCTTCGGAGCGCAACATTTCCGCAAGCGCCTCGGCCCGATATTGCTCGGGTTGCAAGTCGGCTTTGAGATGATAGCGCGTGAGTTCGTCGCCGGTGCCGGGCCCCATCGCGGCAATCCGCAATCCGGCCAATCGGCGCAAATCGCCCCCTTGCTCGAGCAATCGCTCTAACAAGAATCGGACGCCGTTGGCACTTGAAAACGCGAGCCAATCGAATTCATCGAGCCGCGACAGGGCCGAATCGACCGGCCCCCAATCCGATGGCGGGCTGATCTGAATTGCCGGCTGCAGCAGGCATTCTGCCCCAAGTTCGGAAAGTCGGCCGCAAAGCGTTTCGGCCTGATCCAGCGGCCGGGTGACAAGCACTCGCCGGCCGAAAAGCGGCCGCGATCGAAACCAATCGCACGCCGTTGCCGCGACCACCGAACCGACGATCACGACCACCGGCGGGCGCATTTTCGCCGCTGCGATGTCTTCGGCGACACGGCCGAGCGTCGTGTGGGTCACGGTTTGATCGGGCCACGAGACACGGCGCACGATCGCGGCCGGGGTGTCTGGCGGTTTGCCGTTTGAAATCAGTTCCGAGGTCCATTGATGCGCCGTGGTCAGACCCATGTAGAAAACGAGCGTGCCGGGAAAGGCCGCGAGGGCGGCGAAATCGAGGCCCGAGGATTGCTTGTCGTCGGTTTCCCGGCCGGTGACGAGTGCTACGGCCGAGGCTTCGTCGCGGTGGGTGAGCATGATTCCGGCATAGCTGCCGGCGGCCAGGGCCGCGGTGATTCCGGGCACGATTTCCAGCGGCACGCCCGCGGCAGTCAACGCTTCTGCCTCTTCCGCCAGCCGGCCGAATACCGCAGGATCGCCCCCTTTCAACCGCACCACGCTTCGCCCGGACCGAGCCAATTCGATCAGCCGACGATTCACCTCGGCTTGCGGCATGATCCGATCCGGGCAAACGCCCGGGCCGGCCGGTCCGCCATGCCGGCCGAGGCAGAGCATATCGGCTCCTGGGCGGGCATGGATGAGAATTCGCGGATTGACCAGATAGTCGTAGAGCACGACATCGGCCCGCCGCAGGCATTCGACGCCCCGCCAAGTGATTGATCCCGGGTCGCCGGGGCCGGCGCCGACGAGATAGACCTTGCCGAGGGAATTCGAAGCGGTGGGGAACATGGGGAACGCTGGGCGGTGGCAGGATGTGTTGCCGCGGCATGCGTTGCGGCTCGGTTGCGGTCGATGGCCCGGCTAGGCTAAAATACACCCGAATAAATCGCTACCCACCCTCGGTCCGTAGCGCTTCGGCGAAGCGCGGCGAAAAGATTCCAGTCGATTTCTGTGCCCATGGCCGACGAAACACAAGAAGATAAACGCCCCAAGCTTGTGCAACGCAAGCCAGTTTCCGCCGAGCAGCGGCGGCTGTTGCAATTGAACTACGACAAAGGCGAGCAGTCGAAGAATCGCAATCGCGATTACGCGACCGAAATGTTCGCCCAGTGCGTTGCCGGCGACCCGGGCAATCGGGTCTACGTTCAAGCGTTTCTCGACAATCTGCAGAAAAAGTATAACAACAAAGGAAAAGGGGGCAACTTCGCCGGCTTCAAGGGCATGGGCTCGCGGGCAACGCTGAAAAAATCGATTGCCAAAGGCGAGTTCGAGAAGGGCATTCGCGCCGGCCTCGAATTGCTCAAAATCAATCCTTGGGATATTCCGGCCCTGATGCAGATGGCCGAGGCCTCGGCCGGCTTGGGCTGCTATGAAGCGCAGCTCATGTATCTGAACCTGGCCCAAAAAAGCGCGCCCGACCAGGGCGATGTCGAAATCGCCCGCGCTTGCGCCAAAGCGCTGGCCAACGTCGGGCAGTTCGATCAAGCGATGGGCTGTTGGGAGCGCGTCAAGAAGCATCATCCCAACAACGAAGAAGCGCAGCACGCGATCGCCGCGCTCCATACCGACAAGATCTCTTGGGTCGGCACCGGCAAGGAAGACAAGGGGGGCAAGAAAGGCGCCGGCGGCAAAGACGGCACTCGCGAAACTGAGCTCCGCGCCAAGCACGAAGCCGATCCGGCCGATGTCGACGCGGCAAGCGATTTGTCCGATTTGCTGGCGCGCGAAGAGCGCTACGAAGAAGCCGAAACCGTTTTGAACACATCGCTCGCGGCAACCGGCGGCGATATCAAGGTGCGCGAGCATCTCGAAGATATTCGAGTCCACCGCTACCGGCATCAATTGGCCGTCGCCGAAAAGCGGGCCGCCGACGATCCTTCCGAAGAAAACAAGAAACTGCTGCAAGAAATGCGGCGGGAACTGAACCGCGTCGAACTCGAAGTCTTCCGCAGCCGCAGCGAACGACATCCCGGCAACACCACTTGGAAATACGAATACGCCATGCGGTTGAGCCGGTCTGCCAACTACACCGAAGCGATCAAACGCTTTCAAGAAGCCCGCGGCGACCCGAAGCGCAAAGCAGCCGTGTATATCGAGCTGGGCAACTGCTTCTTCAAAATCAAGCAATTCCAATTGGCGGTCAAAAGCTATGCCGACTCGCTTGAAGTGATGACGGAGCGCGACACCGAACTGCGGAAGAAGGCCCTCTATCGCGCTGGCGTGGTGGCTATGGATCATTTGAATGATCTGGACGCCGCCGACCGCTTCTTGACGATGTTGGCCGGGCTCGATTTCTCCTATGAAGATGTGTCCACCCGTCTGGACAAAATCAACCACGCACGTCATAAACAGTAACGTCTCCGGCGGCGCGAAAGCCCAGGGAAGGCCGCCGCCCCATCACCATCGAATCCCGTCGCCGGCCTTCCCTGGGTTTGCCCCGCCAACCCGCCGTCACCCACAACAATTTGCCCCCGATCCATGCCGAATACCAAGAGTGCCAAGAAGCGCCATAAGCAGAGCCTCGTCCGCCGCGAACGGAATCGGGCCGTCAAATCGAGTCTGAAGACGCAGATTCGCAAGACGGTCGAGAAAATCGCCGCGGGCAAGCTGCCCGAAGCGGAAGCCGAGTTGACATCGGCGACTGCGAAGCTGGACAAGGCCGCCGCCGCGAAGATCATCCACCCAAACCGCGCCGCCCGGCTGAAATCGCGTCTCTCGCACCGCATCAAAGTCGCCAAGACGGCTTCCGCGGCACCGGCCGCGCAATAGCGCTCGCCCTGAACGGCGCTCTGTGTAGCGGTCAGACACCGTGTGCCGCTGGCAAGCGCAGTCTGCCAGTGTAAACCGCGCGTGGCGCAGCACTTGCCGGTGCAATCCACACTCCATTCGCTCGCGGGCGGCGACGATGCCATGTCCGCGGCCTGGCATGGGCATCGTTTCAGGATCCCTCGGCGACCGGACCAAGCCGCTGGGGGTGGCGCCCCGCATCGTGAAACCGCGAAGCAATTACGATGGCGAATGCGATTGGGTCGCCGCCGGATCGACGCCGGCACAGACGCGCCGGCAAAGTTGAATCAGTCCGTCGAACAGTCGCTGAATCGTTTCAGCCGGCTGGCCATCGCGGATCGCCGATTCCAGAGCGGCGGCAGCGTCGGTCAGGCTATCAAAGCCGTAGCTGCCTGCCGCCCCTTTCGTTTGGTGGGCAGCGCAGCGCAGCGCTTCTCGGTCGCCGCTGGCGAGCGCTTGTTGCATCGCGTTGATCCGGTCGAGCATGCCATCGACATACATATCGACCAATTCGCCCATAACTGGATCGTCAGCAAGCGACGAATAGATCGGCTCGCCACCGACAAACGCATTCGACATACGCTGTCCCTCTATTGCTGTTTACGCTCGGCCGAAAAATAACTTCTCCGCAGCATCCTCTTCCCTCGCGGGAGAGGGCGGGGTAAGGGGGGGCTCCAAAGCGGAAGTTATTTTTCGGCCGAGCCTTACGGGCGCTCATCCGAACGACCGACCGGCAGCCGACGATCGACTGCATCTGGCAATCTCGAAAGTCTAGCTCGCAATTCGAGCGTGGAAGCAGGATGAGCGGGGGAAGCCTGCTCTTCCGGCAACCGTATCGCTCGTGCCGCACGCATATGCTAAACTACGAACCCAAGCATTGATGAAAATCGAAGCCCAAAGCAGCGTTCCGGCGATTCATCATTTTGGCATTCGACATTCTTGCGACATTCGGCATTAGGCCTTCGTCATTTTCTTCGCACGGACGGCACCCTCATGGATGAGTTGCACGCGGCAGCATCGCGGATGCCTTCGGAACCGGCAAAATTCAATCGGATCCACATTCTCTGGCTCACCGCCGGGCTCGGTTGCGACGGCGATTCGATTTCGATCACCGCGGCGACGCAGCCAAGCCTCGAGGACCTGGTGCAGGGGGTGATTCCCGGCGTGCCGCAAATCGTGCTGCATCATCCCGTGCTCGCCTACGAGACGGGCGATGAGTTTCTCAAACCGTGGCATCAGGCCGAACGAGGCGAACTCGAACCGTTTATTCTCGTCGTGGAAGGATCGATCCCCAACGAAGCCATCAAGCCCGAGGGTTATTGGGCGGCGATGGGGAATGATCCGTTGAGCGGCCAACCGATCCCCACGTGCACTTGGATCGATCGGCTCGTGGGCAAGGCCTGGGCGGTCGTGGCCATTGGCACCTGTTCGGCGTATGGTGGCATCCACGCCATGGCCGGCAATCCGACCGGCTGCATGGGCCTGCCGGATTATTTGGGCTGGGATTGGAAATCGAAAGCTGGGCTACCGATCGTGTGCGTGCCAGGTTGTCCGGTGCAGCCCGACAACTTCATGGAAACGCTGCTCTACTTGCTGAACCAAGCGGCCGGCCGAGCGCCGATGATCGCGCTCGACGACGTACTGCGGCCGACGGCTTTATTCAGCGCGACGGTCCACGAAGGCTGCGACCGCGGCGGCTACTACGAGCAAGCCGATTTCACCGCCGAGTACGGCACACCCGAATGCATCGTCAAGCTCGGCTGCTGGGGGCCGGTCGTGCAGTGCAATGTCGGCAAGCGCGGTTGGATGGCGGGCATCGGCGGTTGTCCGAGTGTCGGCGGTGTTTGCATCGGTTGCACGATGCCGGGCTTTCCCGACAAGTTCATGCCATTCCTCGACGAACCGCCTGGGGCAAAGCTTTCGACTGCCGCGGTGTCGGATTACGGCCGCATGGTCCGCGCCCTGCGGCGTTTTACCCAGGCATCCATGAACAAAGAGCCGATGTGGCGGAACCGCGGGGCCGAATTGACGAGCGGCTATAAGTCAGCAAACGGGTCGTGAGGCGATGCATGTCAGGCTGGAAAGCCTGACCTACGACATGTCAGGCTGGAAAGCCTGACCTACGAGCCGCAAACGCGAAGGAATCGAATCGATGGCGAGCACCGAGACGCAAACCGCATCCAAGCCGGCAACGGCGAAGCTGGTCGAAAGGTCGTGGGACCCGGTGACACGCATCGTCGGCAGCCTTGGCATTCACACGAAAATCGATTTCGCCGCCCGGCGCGTCGCGGAGTGCTATAGCACATCGTCGATTTTTCGCGGCTACAGCGTGTTCATGAAGGGCAAAGACCCGCGCGACGCTCATTTCATCACCAGCCGCATCTGCGGCATCTGCGGCGACAATCATGCCACCTGTGCCACGTATGCGCAGAACATGGCGTTCGGCGTCGCTCCGCCTCCGCTGGCCGAATGGATCGTCAATTTGGGCGAGGCGGCGGAATACATGTTCGACCACAATCTTTATCAAGACAATCTCGTCGGTGTCGATTTTTGCGAGCGGATGGTCAAGGAAACGAATCCCTCCGTGTTGGCCCGCGCCGAGCAAACGCCGGCTCCGCATGCCGAAATTCATGGCCAACGCACGATTGCCGACATCATGCGATCGCTCAATCCGTTCGAGGGATCGCTCTACCGCGAAGCACTGCACATGAGCCGGCTGACGCGTGAAATGTTCTGCCTGATGGAAGGGCGGCACGTCCACCCCTCGACGCTCTATCCCGGCGGCGTCGGCACGGTGCCCTCGGTTCAGCTTTTCAACGACTATCTCGTGCGGCTGTTGAAGTACATCGATTTCGTGAAGAAGATTGTCCCGCTGCACGACGATCTGTTCGACTTCTTCTATGCCGCTCTTCCCGGTTACGAAGAGGTCGGCCGGCGGCGGATCCTGCTGGGCTGCTTCGGGTCGTTCAATGATCCCGACGTGTGCGATTATCGCTACGCGACGATGTCGGACTGGGGTCGGAAAATGTTTGTCACGCCCGGGATCGTCGTCGATGGCGAGCTGATCACCACCGATCTGGTCGAGATCAACTTGGGAATTCGTATCTTCCTCGGCAGTTCGTTTTACGACGATTGGGTCGGCGGCGAACGGTTCGTGAACAACGATCCGCTCGGCAATCCGATCGATCCGCGCCATCCCTGGAACCAGACGACGATCGCTCGGCCGCAAAAGCGCGACTTCGGCGGCAAATACACCTGGGTCATGTCTCCCCGCTGGCACGATCGGCGGACCGGCGAATTTCTCGCGCTCGATACGGGCGGCGGACCGCTGGCCCGATTTTGGGCCACCGCGCTGGCCGGCGCCGTCGATATCGGCCATGTCAAAGCGACGGGGCAGAGCGTGAAGATCCGGCTGCCGAAAACCGCTTCGCTCCCGGAAACCGAATTCGAATGGAAGATCCCGCGCTTTAGCAACGCGCTGGAGCGCGATCGGGCCCGCAGCTATTTCCAAGCGTATGCCGCCGCTGCCGCCCTCTATTTCCTCGAACGCGCAATGGCCGAGGTCCACGCCGGTCGGCTCGCCACCTGGACGCCGTTCCATGTGCCCGAGGAAGCGATCGGCTGCGGTTTTCACGAAGCCGTGCGCGGCGTGCTTTCGCACCACATGGTCATTCGCGACGGCAAGATCGCCAATTACCACCCCTATCCGCCGACGCCCTGGAACGCTAGCCCGCGCGATTGCTTCGGCACACCTGGGCCGTATGAAGACGCGATTCAGAACACGCCTCTGCTGGAAGAAAACGGCCCCGACGAATTCAAAGGGATCGACATCATGCGCGCTGTCCGCAGCTTTGATCCATGCCTGCCCTGCGGAGTGCACATGCATCTCGGCGCCGGCAAGGTGCTCGAGACGGTCCATTCGCCGATTTTCGGCATCCCCCGCGGCTAGCGCCGCCGGTGAGATTCACTTCTGACAGGCAGCTCAACATGCCCCTTCGCAATGCACTCTTGCCCTCGTAAATTTCAAAGTGCATCCTGGCCGAAGGCGACGAGTGCGTGTGTATGTGTGTGTGTTTTGTGGCGCCAGCGGGCGGGCATTCAACGGAAAAGACGGGCACGGCCATTTAGCGGCCGTGCCCGTCCTTCAATTTATTTAACGCGACGGTTCAAAAATTTCCGGCACACAGCAGACTGGGCTCCGACATTCGTTCTGCCACAAGCCTAACGCCTTCCGCCGCCGGCAACCGCCGCGAACCCTCTTCTTCATCCTTCACGTTCAGAACCTAGTGCTTATCGCCATAGGATGTAGTGCCGCTAGTGTGGCCGCTTACGGCCGAGCCACCGTGAGGCACGTTGGCGCCATGATTATCGGAACTCGGGCGGTTGTTGTTCGTTGCACCGCTCGTGTTTGTTGCGCCGTTCTTGTTGGTTGTCCCGTTGTTGTTCGGTAACCCGCTATTGTTCCTGTCGGCCTTGTTACCGGCATTGGGAACCTGTTGATGGTCCATCCGGTCCGCGCGGTTCATCTCGTCCATGCGGCTGGCCGTGCGCGGCGAATTCCGGTCGTACGTCTCCCACAAACCGTTTTGATAGTAGGTCCAGCTATTGTCCGGCTGGTAGTACCACCACATTCCGCCGCTGTAAACAAACCGCCAATCGTTTGCGTTGCCGTTCGTGCGGCCCATTTCGCCTCGGGGCTCGAGAGCGCGAACGCCATTGCCGGCTTCGGGCGCGGTGCGAATGATCGGACCACCGGGGTTAATTGCGTTTTGAGCGCCGCCGCCGGACCCGCCGGCTTCAAAATGCCCTTGCCCAGCCGCGTTCGGATTTGGGCCGCTGCTGATGGGTGCCCCACCCGAACCGTTCGGCCCAAAGTGGCCTTGGCCGGAGGTGTTATTGCCACCGATACCATTGCCGCCCCCGGCCTGGACCGACGGATTGCCCACGCCGCTGCCGACTTCGTGTTGCCCTTGTCCGGCCCCTTGGGCCATTGCGCTGCCGGCCGAGAAGGCACAGCAAGCCGCAAACGTCAACCAAAATGATGTGTATTTCATCGAATCATCCCCTTGGGAGAAGAGAGAGTGAGACTCCAAGCGCCAATCGCCGCGGAGCTTGCATGGTCATGGGTGCACTTGGCATACCAATGCGGCGGAATAGGCGTTTCCGGCAGTTGTTCCGGCCGAAAAGCTGCCAAAGCGCCGGGCTACAAGCGTCGGATCCACCGAGAAATGGGGGATTGCAAGCCCGCCGCTTGATTCGGCTGCATGCAGAATGGCTAGCCAGCGGTCGCTGGCTTGCCGCTTTGGGTCACTCGATTTCCACAATCGATGCGGTTTCCCCATTGCTGCCAAAGCGGCCCACAAAGAAATCGGTAGACAAATTGACGCCCAGCAGCGTTCGATTCGCTGGCGCGGCCAACGATCGATAAGCCACCCATTGCTGCTCGCCGCATTGCACGCGGTAGCCAACCGCCTGATCGCGGCCTGCGATCTGGCGCTGCTCGCCGACCGTAAGCTGTCGCCATGTAAGCGGATCGCGATCCAGATTGCGAGCCCGCTTGGTCGACAGATCGATCCACAGCGGCGCGAATAGCCGGCAGCCGTACAGCGATTGGTTCAAAACGATTGCCGGCGGGCGTGCGTCCTTCGCGGCCGCACCGATCGCCGTCGAATTGTTCGGCAGCATACCGTTGGTTGCCGCCCCGTTCGTGGCAGTGTGAGCTGCCGCCCCGTTCGTGGCAGTGTGAGTGGCCGCTCCATTTGTCGAGGCGTGATTCGCCTTCGTGCCTTCGATTGCCGTTTCCAACAAGCGACCGTGGCCTGCTTCTTCGACCACGAGCGAACCGCGGCGCCGATCGGATAGCCACTCCGGCAACTCGAGCGGCAGCACGACGGCACGGAGATGTTTGCCGGCGAGCGTCAATTCGCGAGTTTCGTGAGCCGGCCGAATCGCGATTTCGGCAGCGAGCGGTAGCTGCCCGCGATACACTAGCTCGCGCGGTTCGTCGCCGAGAACCGCATCGGCAAGAAGCAGGAACTGATCCTTTCGCGAAAGCAATATCTGGCGCTGAATTCGGATCGAGCGATTCAGCTTGATCTCCAATTCGAGGTAATCGCAATCCGCATCGCTGACCCAGCAAACTTCCGACCAGGTGTCTTTCGGGCCGGCCAAAGCGCCGTCGGCCCGGACCTCGAATTCCCACACACCGCTTAGGAGCAGTTCGCGATCCGATTGCAATTCAATCCGCACATCGCATCCGGGATAGGCCACCGTCAGCCGGGCGGAGCGCAACGACCAATCGGCTTGCATCACGGCAAGTTCGGCCCATTCCGAAAAAACCGCCGCGTCTGGCAAGTGCTTCGGAGGCCGCTTGCTGTTTCGGCCCCGTGCCTTTTTCCCTCCACGCCCGGCGGCGATCGTCGCCATCGACCGGCGGTCGTGCTTATCGCCATCGACGATCAGCCCGGCGGCAATCTCGCTCAGCCACGCGACGCTTGCCCCCCACACCGGCTGAAGGTCGCCATCGCTCAGATTCGATAGCACCGGCGTTCCATCGTTGCGTGTCAGACGCAGCGCTTCTCGAACCGCTTGGAAAAACTCTTGTTCGGCATCATCGTCCCAGCAAGCACCGAGTGTGGAATCGCTTTCCCGGCATTCGTCGGGCACTGACTTCGCCGATGCCGATCGCACCGCGGCGGCCAGGATCCGGCAGCGCGTCCAGCAAGCCACCAGACGATGGAAGATCGACAAATGCCGGCCGTGCGGCAGGCCCGCGCCATCGAGCAAATCGGCGATGCCCTTGGATAGCGTTTTCGCCGCGGCAGAAGCAAGTTGCCGGCAAGGCACGGTCTCGGAAAACAGCGCGGCCAGCGTCCAGGGCAATTCGCCGCATGCGAGCTGGTTGGCGAGCGGATCGGCGGACACGCTATTTTCCAACGTCATGGAACCGATCTGCGCCAAATGGTGCAGCCGTTCGATCAATTGCCACCACATCTCGCCGCTGCACACCCGCCCAAGCGCCGCCAGCGCTCGTGCCCAAGCGACCGCCTCCAAAGCTGCGTCGACACTCGGCGCCCAGCGTTGCAAGTCGGCTGTTTCGGTCAGCCACTCTTCGACGTGAACGGGCGCCAGGGTGGCCAATTCGCGCGCCCGGCGCGGTCGAGCGTCCGAAAGCCTGGACAACCAATCCAGCCTGTGGTTGTCGCCGCTGAGGCGAACGGCGCCCCAGGCGAGCGCCCCGCCGGCTTTCTTTCGGCCGCCGGCCAGCTTCTCCGTCAATTCCGCGGCCAGTGCCGTTCCCGAGCGGCCGAGCAGATGCCGCCGCCAGCGTTTCCAGCCGCCGGCCGAATCGCCCGCGACGTAATGCCGCCGCACGCCACTCGGGGCGGAAGCATGCCAAAAATTATCACCCGCGGCCGGCCAAGCGGCCTCGGCGGTTGCCTCGGTCGAGATGGCTAGCGAATCGGCTGCGGAGTAGGATTGTTCTGCTGCCATGAGAGTGGTCCGCCCCGCGAGTGATTGAAGACAAGTGTTATGAAGACAAGTGCTATTTCAACGGCAAGGAAACGGGTATCTTAACAATCAGCGAGCCGAAGTGTGAGCGGCCGGGGCAACATAATCTGCAAATTCTCCATCCCCGAGGATATTCCGATGAGGAACCGTATTCGATTGGCATTGGCTCTTTTGACGGCGTGCCTCTTGGCCACCGCAACGAGTCTCAGTTGGGCCTATCCGCCCGCCCCCGCCCCTGTCCCGGCACCCGACGCCAAAGGCGACGCGAGCGGCGACACCAAGAGCGATCCAAACATCGTCTATCTTTCACCCGACCACGATCTGTGGATCGACAAGAAGCAGCACGAAGTGGTGATGAAGGGCAAGATCGCGGTGCGCGAAGGGAACCTGGAAATGTTTGCTTGCCCGGAAGGCACCAAAGAACATGAATCGATCGTGGCCGTGGCCACCAAGGCCCGCCCGGTTCACGCGGCCCTGTTGGCCCTCGGAGCGAAGGTCGGCCATCCTTCGCATTACGACAGCAAAACGCAAAAATTTACCCCGGCGTCGGGAAGCGAAATCGAGGTGTTCGTCCGCTGGACCGACGACAAAGGCAAACACGAAGCCCGTGGCCAGGATTGGGTGCGCAATATCAAGACCCAAAAACCGCTTGAGTATCCGTGGGTGTTCGGCGGAAGCATTTTAGAAGTGGAAGACAACGGCGAGAAATACTATCAGGCCGACTACGGCGATTTCATCTGCGTGTCGAACTTTCCCACCGCGATGATGGACTTGCCGATCGACAGCCCGAAAGCGTGGGCCGACCATCTGTTCGAACCATTCACCGATCGGATTCCGCCCCGCGGCACCGCCGTCGAATTGGTGCTGAAGCCGAAACTCGACAAACCGAAAACGAATCCCGGCGAAACGCCGAAATGACGTAGGTCGGGCCTTCAGCCCCACACCGCACCGTCGGACGCGAATTGCCGTTCAATTTCGGTAAGCGATCGATGGGCGCCATGCCCGCGGCTTTGCGTGGGCATGTTCCCCGAACGAGGAAAAAACGGGAGCAGAGCGGATGACCGACGTGCAAGAACCTCATCCGGCGGCAACGTCCGTGCAACTGCCGCTCGCGCTAACGGCATTGGCCGGGTTGTATATTTTAGTTGGCATCGGCGCGGTTCTCGGCGTTGCCAGATCGCTGGCCCATCGAGAAATCAATCTCGATTTCAGCGTGCTGTGCATCTTCATGGGCTGGGGACTGCTTCGCCTTAAAGATGCTTGGCGGGTATGGAGCCTATTCTGCGTTTGGCTCGGCGCGATCGCGCTGGTGCCGGTTTGCGCGCTGCTTTATTTCGCGCATGCCCCTCTGGCCGCTTCGGCATTCGGGCATGGATGGACCGACGTTTCGAGAATCTGGGTTCTTGCGCTTGGCGGCCTCGCGCTTGCCTTCTCGGTGTGGGAATACAAGGTGCTGACGCGGCGCGACGTTCGGCAACTATTCTCGCAGCGGCTGCTGGAGGAAATTCGCGGCGCACGGAATAAGTTGGTGCCGAATTGGTTCCTGGCTTTGATCTGCGTGTTGGCAGTCGCGCAGTATTACGTCGCCGTGAAGACAAGCCGCTTCAACAATCCAGCTCAATCCGATAATGCGTGGCACAGCGTCGGGCTCGACCTGTCGCGATTTTGCTCTATCGACGACGACTGCCATAACAAGGCGATCATCGACGACACGACCAACTCGATCAGCATCGCGGCGGACATGGTGAAATCATGTTGGTATCACCACGAAACGGATTCGGAAGGCAGAGCCGCGTGGATCAATGACGACGGACCCGACCGCCTCGTGTTTCCGATGATCGAGAACACGCTGTCGGTCCAGTTTCCCGATGGAACCAAAATGGAACTTCCGCTTCCCGCCAACGCCGCAAAGCAATTCGTCGACGGCTACCACCCCGGGCAAGCGGGGCACCAACCTAGCCTGCTCCGGCGCGCGCTCGGATTCGCCAAGCCATCGCCGGCGAAGTCGCAATTTGCGGCATATCTGGTCGCCTATCGCGAGCCGGAGGAGCCGATGTTGCTCGCCGGTGTTGATGATCCCGACTTGATGCAATTCATCAAGATCACGCCGAACCAATCCCGGGCGAAGCAAATCGCCGTCGACAAGAGCCACGCGCTCGAGGTCGTCACCGATGCCAAAGCCCAATGGCCGAGCGTTACCATCGCGCCGAAAGACGGCAAATGGGATCTGAGCGGTTTCGACGCGGCAACGGTCGATCTTCAGAATCCCGAAGATACGGCAGTTCGCGTGTTGATGAACGTCAACGGCCCCGGCGCCGATGGCGTTCATCATTGCAGCACCGATGCGACCAGCGTCCCCGCGCACGGCAAAGCGACGCTCACGGTGGTGTTCGGCCGATGGTATGGCAATCCAAGCGACGTCGATTTAAAGAAGATCGCCTCCGTCTCGGTCGGCTTGGATCGGCCCGGTGGGTCGCGGCGATTTTTGATAACGCAGATCAAGGCGGTCGCGGCGGACCGCCATCAAGTCGAGGCGGCGATGGCCGATCCGTTTTTCAAAGAACTGAAGCCGGCATTTGGCCGCGGCATCAATTTGGGCAATGCGCTCGAAGCGCCGAAGGAAGGCGAATGGGGCGTTACGCTCAAGGAAAGCTATTTCGAGCAAATCGCGAAGGCGGGATTCGATTCCGTGCGAATTCCGATCAGTTGGTCGCCGCATGCCGCCAAATCGGCGCCGTATGCAATCGATCCGAAATTCTTCGACCGCGTCGATTGGGCGATCCGGCAAGCGCTCCAGCAGAAGCTAATTCCGATCGTCGATATGCACCACTACGGCGAGCTGATGGATGCGCCGCAGAAAAACCGCGAGCGGTTTCTGGCCCTGTGGGAACAAGTGGCGAGTCATTACAAAGACTTGCCCGCCCAGGTGCCGTTCGAATTATTGAACGAGCCGCATGGAAAGCTGACGGCCGACCTGTGGAATTCAATGCTGGCCGACGGAATCCGCGTGATTCGCCGCACGAATCCGACGCGGCAGATCATCGTCGGCCCGGTGGGTTGGAACGCCATCGGCGAGTTGAACGGCTTGGTGCTGCCGAAAGACGACCGGCATTTGGTGGTGACGGTGCATTACTACAGCCCGTTTCATTTCACGCATCAAGGGGCTGAGTTTGCGGGCCCCGAGGCGCAAAAATGGCTCGGCACGAAATGGACCGCCGCCAAAGCCGAGAAGCAGGCGGTCAGCAGCGATCTGGATACCGCGATTTCCTGGGCGGTGAAAAATCGCCGGCCGATTTATCTCGGCGAATTCGGCGCCTACCACAAGGCCGACGCCGAATCGCGGGCCCGCTGGATTCGCTTCGTCGCCGACGAAGCGGCCAAGCGGAAGATGGGCATCGGCTATTGGGAATTCTGTTCGGGCTTCGGAATCTTCAACCCCGCAACCGACCGCTGGGACGAACCGCTGGAAGCCGCCCTGCTCGGTAAATGATCCATGGCCGCGCTTGCGAAAGCGGCATCGCGAAGCATGCAAATTACCGGCGGCTAGCGCATTGCCGCGCACAGGCGGACGTTCCTTGCGAGCGGCAAGGCGCTAGCCGCCGGTATATTGAAGCAAACGTTGTTTGCAGACGGGTGTCATGAAACGTTTCGGCCTGAAAGGCTGCTCGGACTCCCACTCTCCATGCATCCATCCACTTCCCGCGAAGTTCGCCCGCGAACGAGAAAGAGCCGGCGGCGCAGTTGTTGCGCCGCCGGCTCTTCTTGTAAATCTCCGTTGTGCTTGCGAGACTATTTCTCGCTCGTCTTCTCGGCCTTCAGATGCGCATCATCCAGCTTGCCGACCGACCACAATAGGCCGCGGGTCACCAGATCGAGATAACGGGGATCGGCACACGTCTCGTTGTTGTGGCCGATCGTGGTGCCAAACACTTTGCACTTGCCGTTGTATTCGTTCGTCCAAATGACGACCGTCTTGTTGCTTCCCTGGGCGCCCGTCGCCAGCGGATGGGCGGTGTCGAGCGGTTTGCCGATCGAGTTGTTGTAAAGCTCTTCGTGAATCGTCGTCCAATCCTTCATGCCCTTGGTGATCGGGCTTTCGGAATCGGTGAAATGGATCGCGATCGGCAACTGAGCGCCATGGCCGGTGCTCGGAAGACCGGTGAATTCGAACCAGGGCGTGATCTTCTTCGGCCAACCTTCGCTACGGTAGCAGTGCATCGCGCAATGCAGCACTACGCCCGGCAAACCTTCTTGGTGCGGCTTCAAAATCCGATCGATGGTCGCCAGATCCTTGACATCCGCCGAGCATTCGTCGTGCACGATCACGTCGTAGCCCTTCGACCAATCGGGATTGTCGTACACGGGGTTGAGATGGGTCGTCGAGCTGTTCGGATCGTAGGCAATGGTCCACTCGACATTCGCCCGGGCCGAAATGCCTTTGGTGATGATGTCTTTTTGCTTGGCATAGTCGTGGCAGCAGCCGCCGCAAATGAACAAGGCACGGATCGGCTTGGCGTCGTCGGCCCGGGCCGGGCCCGCCAAGCAGAAGAGCGACGCCGACAGCACCGGAACGATAATTGTCGAAAAGCAACGCGACATGAACGAGTCAGCGGGGCGGGTCATCATCGGGTCTCCAGGTCGTGGGCGGGAAATCTCAGTGAGCGATGATACATTGCAGCCTACCGACTTTCAAACGGACCGCTTCCGGACGGGTCAACGCGTCAGCGGAATCGGATCTAAAACTTGCCGCACTAGAGTTCATGCCTCCCTGTCTTATCCGGCCCACTTTGCCAGCTGCTTTGCTAACCACCAAGCCACAGCGCGGCCTTTGGCCGCGACCTAAGTCGCAGGCACGCTCCGTGTGCCGTCTGCCCTGCACTTGTGCGGACCGCGGAGTGCCGATGGCACACGGAGTGTGCCGGCTACGATGGAGCGGCCGCGGCGCGCATTGCAGCCTGCCGGCCGACGACGCGTTCGATTCGCGTGATGCACCGCTCGCGGCCGAGGATCGCCAGACAATCGTAGAGCCCCGGCCCGACGGCCTTGCCGGTGACCGCCACACGTAGCGGATGAATCAGGTCGCCGATTTTCACTCCCGCGGCGGCGACGAACTGCTGCAGCGCCGCTTCGAGCGAGGCGGTGTCGAACGGCTCGATGCTTGCCAGCCGCTCTTTGAATTTTGCAAGTAATTCGATCGCGCCAGGTTTGCGCAGCGTTTTTTCCACGGCTTGTGGATCGTAGACCGGCTCGGCCGCGAAAAAGAAATCGGCGTAGGCCAAAATATCGCCGGCCACTTTCAACCGATCCCCCGACGCCGCAATGATTCGCTCCAACTGCGTCACGTCGCCGGCCGGCGCCGGATCGGCAATCAGTTTTGCTCGCTGTAAATAGGGCAGCATCCTATTCAGCTTTTCGGCTGCGGGAAGCTGCTGCATGTAGTGATCTTCGAAAGCCCAAAGTTTCTTGGGATCGAAGCTGGCCGGAGACTGCGTGACCCGCTCGAGCGTGAAGTTCGCGATCATCTCGTCGCGGGAGAAGAATTCACGCCGATCGTCGAGCGACCAACCCAATAGCAACAGATAATTCAAAATCGCCGACGGCAAGTATCCGACCTGCTCATAAAAATCTACGATCACCGGATTGAAGGTGTCGGCCGATGCCGGGAGCCCCAGCGCGGCGGCGATCCGCGAGCCATGCTCGGCCACCTGCGCGAAATCGCGATTCTTCAGATACTTATCGAGCTTCCGCTTGCTGAGCTTATTGTGGCTCCCTGGCTCGGCGACGAACGGCAAGTGAGCATATTCCGGAAGCGGATAGCCGAGCGATTGGGCGATGAACACTTGGCGCGGCGTGTTCGAGAGATGTTCTTCCGCCCGGATCACGTGCGAGATTTCGAAATCGAAATCGTCGACCACGCTGGCCAGATGATACAGGCACGTGCCATCGGCGCGCTGCACGACGTGGTCTTGCTCTCTGGCCCATTCGAAATCGACGTCGCCGCGGATATGGTCGTGCAAATGGAGCGTGCCCTGGCGCGGCATCTTGAGCCGCACGACCGGCTGCCGCCCCTGGGCTGCGAAATGCTTTTGTTGGGCCTCGGTTTCGGCCATGAAGCGGCGGCTGTAGAGGAACGGCCGCTTTTCGCGCTGCGCGGTCTCGCGTTCCGCTTGCAATTCTTCGGTCGTGGCATAGTCGCGATAGGCCAATCCGGCCGCGAGCAACTTTTCGACGGCCGTTTGATAGCGCGGCAATCGCTGCGATTGGTAATACGGCGCGTGCGGTCCGCCGACCTCAGGCCCCTCGTCCCAATCGATGCCCAGCCAGCGAAAGCCGTGCAGAATCGGCGCGAGTGCGCTCTCGACGTTGCGCTCCGCATCCGTGTCGTCGATTCGCAGAAGAAATTGGCCACCGTTCCGCCGGGCAAACAGCCAGCAGAAGAGGGCCGTGCGGACACCGCCAATATGCAGATAACCGGTCGGACTAGGAGCAAAACGAGTGCGGACCATGGGGGAGGCGAGGTTCAGGGTTAAGGTGAGGAGACAGAACGAGACAACGGCATCGAATGCAGGCTAATGGCCCGGCTGAAAAGCAGCTTTTCCACAGCCTCCCTCTCCCCTTGTGCCAGAGGCCAGGTGCGGGGTTTGAAGAATGGAAAGCATTTTTCGGCCGAGCGTATCAAACGGATTTTGGGATGTTGGCAGTGGCTTGGGAAGGGGCCACGGTCGGCTTGGTGCGATAGCATCGCAAAACTCACCAGCTGCGTGCTAGCAGCGATTACAGGGCGGCAAATCCGGCAGAAGCCGAACATTCGCTACTTTTGACGAAATTTGCCCTGGCCACCTAGCCGATATGGATGGGGACGTATCATCAGGCTCCAATCGCGCCGATCCATTTCATCGGGTGGAAAAGGGACCTCTTCTATGCGGGAAATCCACCGGCTGCTGACAACCCTCGCCGCCCTCGCGCTTCTCGCCTCTGCTTGGGGCGCCACTGCCGCGGCCGAGGACGGGCCGAACTGGCGGTTCAATCTCGACGAGGCCGAGAAAGAGGCCATTCAAACGCATCGGCTGGTGTTGATCCACTTTTGGGCCCCCTGGTGCGGTCCGTGCCGGGCGCTTGAACATAATGTCTTTCCTCAGCCTGGCGTGGGAGCGGCGCTCGAGCGACGGTTCGTTCCCGTGAAGATCAACGAAGACGACCACGCCTATTCCGCTACCTCGCGACTTTACGGAATTCAATCGATTCCAACCGACGTCGTCATCACGCCCTCGGGCCGGTTGATCGCAAAAATCTCTTCGCCACAAGACCCGCGGCTTTACGTCGCTCAATTGATGCGTGCGGCCGATAGCGCCGCGGCGCCGCCGCCGGAGTACGCAATGGCCGGCCCGCCGAGTTACACGCCAGCGCCGACTGTTCCCGCAACGCCGCCGCCGGCGGCGTCGATGTATGCCAACAACTCTCCGCCCCCTGGCGCGAATCCAGCCGGCGCGTTGCCCGGCCCCGCCGATCCCGGTCCGACGGCTTACGGTCCGCCGGCGTATTCACCTGCTCCAGCGGCCCCTACGAACTACACCGCCGCGCCCCCGGCAACACCGGCTTACAGCAATTCACCACCCGCCGTGCCGCCCGATCCGACGCCCGTCGCTCAAGCGACGGCCCAACAACCGGTGCCGCCGCCGGCTGCACAACCCGCGCCTTCGCCGGCGCTACCGGCTCGGCCTCCCTTGGGGCTCGATGGCTATTGCCCGGTGACATTGATCGAGCGCCATCATGAAACGCCGAGCGATCCGCGCTGCTGGGTGCAGGGCGATCCACGATGGGGCGTGGTGCATCGCGGAACGGTGTATCTATTCGTCGGGCCGGACGAACAAAAACGATTTCTCGCCGATCCGGATCGCTATAGCCCGGCCCTCTCGGGGAATGATCCGGTCGTGGCGTTCGATCAAGGCCGTCTTGTGCAAGGCACTCGCCAGTACGGCACATTTTTCGGCGATCGGATTTACTTGTTCTCGAGCGGGGAAAACCTGGCCAAGTTTGCTCAAAACCCGGAAGTCGCCCGTCACTACGCACAAGAAGTGCGACAAGCCGAGGCGCCCCCGCAAGTCACGATGCACTAACCCGGTTTATTCAGTGCGCCACATGAGCCCGAAGCGTAAGCGAGGAGGCCACCGCGGCTTACCCTCGCTAACGCTTCGGGCCACTATTTCGCAGCGTGTCGCGAATTCCTGGCATTATGAATAACCCGGGCTATGAATAACCCGGGCTAAGACATGCGTGGGCTGCGTTCGTCTGCCCAACCGCGGGTTCGCTCGACGGCCCGCTGCCATTGCCGATAGCGCCGCTCGCGCTCTTCCTCCGGCATCGTCGGCTCGAATCGCCGATCGGCCGACCAATGCGTTGCCAGATCGGCCGTGTCGTTCCAGAAACCGACGGCCAACCCCGCCAGATACGCCGCTCCGAGTGCCGTTGTTTCGGTGACCACCGGCCGCACCACCGGCAATCCCAGCAGATCGGCCTGAAATTGCAATAGGCGATCGTTCACGCTCGCGCCGCCATCGGCTTTGAGCTCCACGAGCGGCGTCGTGGCATCTTGCTGCATCGCGCGCAGCACGTCGCACGACTGTAGCGCCATCGATTCAACCGTGGCCCGGGCTAAATGCGCCGCCGTCGTGCCACGCGTGAGCCCGAAAATCGCCCCCCGGGCATGCGGATCCCAATACGGCGCACCAAGGCCGACGAGCGCGGGCACGAACACAATGCCGCCTGAATCTTCCGCTTCGGCTCCAAGCCGTTCGATTTCCGCCGAACTGCCGATCAATCCCAGCCCGTCGCGGAGCCATTGCACCGCCGCCCCCGCGACGAACACCGAACCTTCGAGGCAATAGGTGGTCGTGCCGTTCAATCGCCAACCGACCGTCGTGAGCAGCCCATGATGCGAAGCGACCGGCCGGTCGCCCGTGTTCATCAGCAGAAAGCAGCCGGTGCCATAAGTGTTCTTCGCGCTGCCGACCGCGAAGCACGCCTGGCCGAACGTGGCCGCTTGCTGATCGCCCGCGCACCCGCCGATCGGCACCTCTTCACCGAACCACTCGGCGGTTGTCGTCGCGTAAACTTCGCTCGACGAACACACCTCCGGCAGCATGCAGCGCGGAACATCGAGCAGGCCGAGCAATTCGTCGTCCCATTCGAGCGTGTGGATGTTGAACAGAAGGGTGCGGCTGGCATTGCTCACGTCGGTGATATGCCGCTTGCCGCCGGTGAGCCGCCAGATCAGAAAGCTATCGACGGTGCCGAACAAAATTTCGCCGGCCTCGGCCCGGCGGCGCAGCGCGGCGTCGGCGTCCAACAAATGCTTGATCTTCGTGCCGGAAAAATAGGCATCGACCACGAGCCCCGTTTTTTCTCGAAACCGCGGCTCGAGCCCGTCGGCCTTGAGCCGGTCGCACTCGGCCGCCGTGACCCGGCTTTGCCAGACAATCGCGTTGGCAATCGGCCGGCCCGAATCGCGATCCCAAAGAATCGTCGTCTCGCGCTGATTCGTGATCCCGATGGCGGCCAGATCGCGCGGCTGCGCGCCAGCCCGAGCGACCGCATCTCGAGCCACGGCCAATTGCGAATTCCAAATCGCTTCCGGATCATGCTCGACGGCGCCCGGCGCGGGCAATATCTGTGGAAATTCCTGCTGCGCCGCCGCCACGATCCGGCCACCGTGGTCGAACACAATAGCCCGGCTCGAGCTAGTGCCTTGATCGAGAGCGAGAATGAATCGCGGCATGGGGGAAAG
>DATAWG010000050.1 GCA_036267355.1 Pirellulales bacterium
GCGAGCTTCAATGGGGCCGCGATCTATCGATCGCGGAAAGGGCGTAAAGAGCTTTAACGCTCTCGGCGACGAAAACGCTTCAATGGGGCCCGCGTCGCAAGTCCAGGACGGGAAAAATTGGCTGCCGAGCCCCCGACCCACAAGCCGGGTTCTCGGCTGCAGGCTTGCCTCCGTGCTCGCCAGCTTTTCGCCAACGAGGGGATTCTAACGCATTTCAAAACAGTTGCAAGTTCGTTTTCGTCGCGGAGAGCGTCAGCCGTCGTTTTGACCTTTCAGCAGAGTTTATGGAGGGACTCTCGACATGGCAAAGGGAGCACTTCGTTCGCCCGTGAACCGGCGGTAGCCAAGCGAATATAGGCGGCGGTTTTACCGAGGCCGGTTTGAAAGTCGAGCAGTCGCGGGAGCGGGTTCGATAGGGCCAATCGCTCCTGATACGGATCGGGCATGCCCGTGGCTTGACGGAAGAATGCGCGAAACCCAACCGCGGGGCGAGAGTTATTCGCCATCATTGAGCCCCCGATGCCAGCTTGTTTCTTGGATCACGTATGTATACCTGCACGAATGAGGAAATCAAGCCCCCCTCGTATAATTATTTGTCGCGGGTCTCGGACCCATCCGGCATCGGAGGAATCTCTGATCCGCTCGATGCCGAAGACATTTGACGAATCGCTTCGTCGAGCATTCCCGATAAGATATCTTGCTTGACCGAAACAGGGCTCGCTAAAGGATCGGTCGCCATCGCGTAATTCGACAGCTAGGTCCATTTGCATCCTCGGGAGTTCGATCGCGGCCTTGAAAATGGATTTCCAGAATGCCGAAGATGCCGGCCGCGAATTACGATCGAGTCGTCGCAGTCCTGGAACGCCTCGGCTTCGTCGTCGTTCGGCAGCGCGGAAGCCATATCCGAATGGAGAAAGCCCTTCCGGACGAAACGCTGAAGATTACGGTGCCAGCGCATCGACCAATCAAGCGATCAACATTGAGCCACATTCTCAAACAGGCTGCCGTTTCTCTCGACGATTTTTTGGCCGCGTTGTAGAATTG
The DNA here is from genome assembly GCA_036267355.1 of Pirellulales bacterium. Classification (NCBI taxonomy): domain Bacteria; kingdom Pseudomonadati; phylum Planctomycetota; class Planctomycetia; order Pirellulales; species Pirellulales bacterium. Next base: position 1,045 of record DATAWG010000050.1, read on the forward strand.
ACTTGACGGCGTTGGCGCCGCAACCGATTGGCTGCGGTCCAATTGAAGCCGCCGCTCCGCGGAGTTGATGCCCTCGACCATTCGCCTCTCTTCTCTACGCAGTCGAAAGACTGCGGCCCCATTGAAGATGCAATTCAGAATTGTCTTCGAAGCGTCTGATGACGGTGGCTACACGGTTTATGTGCCGGCGCTACCGGGATGTATTTCGGAAGGCAATACGGTCGAAGAAGCTCGCACAAACATCGCGGAAGCCATCGCGCTCTATCTGGACGAGAAGAGGGAGACAGGCACCCTTTGCTCACCGGGCATCGCAAAGCGAGCCAGTCCCCGGGCAAGCGGACGAGGAGAGGGGGACGGGCACTCTTTGCTCACCGGGCATCGCAAAGTGAGCCAGTCCCCGGCGGCGGCACAATCGACCGCCGAAACCGCTGCCTTGGTTTTCAGCGAGGCCAGGTCGTTTCGCGGCGGCAATATTGGCGAGCCCAATGCACGTGGCGCATCAGAACGTCGCCATCCATCGTGTGCAACGATTTCACGTCGCGAAATGGCACCCCCGAATCCAATACCAGCCTGATCATTTCGTCGTAATTCAATTCGGCCACCTGCGAAAAGCTCAGCGCTGCGATTTCCTTCCTCGTCCAGTGCCGTGCGCGAAGAGTGGTGGCCATAATCGAGTGCACGCGTTTTGCGCTGCGAATGAACTGGGCTTGCCCGAAAAATAGCTTCCGCTGTTCAAAACCCCTCACCCATCGCCTCTCCCGCAAGCAGAGACGCGGCTGCAGAGAAGTTATTTGTCGGCCGAGCCTTTTGAGAACTCGGTTGCTGCTCCAGCAAAAGATTTTCAGAAACCAACGCAAAGCCTATGCCGCTCTCGGGGCTTCTTATTTTCAGCGGAATTCGCCGGGAAGTACTGCTATTTCGTCTTTGGTCCGCACGAAAGTGCGCACGATTCAGGCAGATTTGTGCCCCATTTGTCGGCATGCCCGAGATTGGACCGGCGCGCGATTGGCCGATTGGTGCTTGTTTGGCGGCGAGGTAGAATGTTGCGACGAGCGGGGGTGTCGCGAGCGGACAGTTCGTCGAATCGTTTTTTGGGATGGGTGGCCGAGCGGTCTAAGGCGGCGGTCTTGAAAACCGCTGTGGGCGAAAGTCCACCGGGGGTTCGAATCCCTCCCCATCCGCTTTATTTCTCGCCGAGTATGGCGTGGGCACCGTTGCTCTCCAAGACCTTCTTGAGCAGCCGAATTACGCCCGTTGAGACCGGAACACGGCGATACAGAATCTCGTCGGCCGCTATCGGTTCGGTTCCGGGCTGGAGTGACATACCGCCGCCGCCATTCGATCAAGTGGGGTCCGAGTCCGACCACGGGCCGCGCGACACATGTCGGTTGCCATTAAAGACGCGATATTCGATGTTGCTAACCGGAGGGATGTGAAGGGATTCAAACATTTGCCCCCATTCAAACTCAAAAACGATTCCGCCTTGAACGTCTGGGACGATCCGAAGCGGGGGGCTTTCCTTGGCGATGGGGTCGAGTTGGATGCCCAACACGGTTTCAACAACCGGCGGCCGCTCATAAGTGGGCAGCGTGGCGTCTTTGATGGGGCGTCGGCATAGCGTCAAGGCCGTGCAAGCGTCGGAACTTGGAAAGAACGATACGATCGCTCCGTAAGCTTGGCTTCGCTTTTTTTGACAACCGTCGAAAGACATCGCCACCGGCGGCTCCGGCTGCTTGCCGTGTTCCCGTCGCTTTGCTCCAATAGGGATCAGGTTGGGATACCGCATGTTCTTCGGTCCGAAGGAGCGTCATGACCAAGCTGTGGCGGATTCGCCCTCACGATCCGGAGCGAATTGCATTTCTCGAACGTGAAGCGAAAGTGCCGGCGGTCGTCGCTCAATTGCTGGCGTGCCGAGGGCTGCACGATGCCGAGCAGATTCGCGAATTTTTGAATCCCAAGCTCAGCGGCCTGCGCGATCCCGACGAATTGCCGGGGGCCGCGGCCGCTGCCGATCGGCTCATGAGCGCCATTCGCGACCGCCGGCCGATCGTCGTCTACGGCGACTACGATGCAGACGGCATCACCGGCGCCGCGCTGCTCTACGAATGCCTCACGCTGCTCGGCGCGCAGGCAAGTTATTACGTTCCTCATCGGATCGACGAAGGCTATGGCCTGCACGAGGAAGCGCTGCGAATGCTGGCCGGCCGCGGCGCTTCGCTCGTGGTGACGGTCGATTGCGGCATCGCGAGCATTGCTCAAGCCGATATCGCTCGCGAATTGGGGCTCGAGCTGATCATCACCGATCACCATGAATGGGGCGAACGATTGCCGGCCGCCGCGGCGATTGTTCATCCGCGCTTGCCTGGGTCGGCCTATCCGTTTGGCGGCTTGAGCGGGGCGGGGGTGGCGTTCAAGGTGGCTTGGGCGGTGTGCAAGCGGGCCAGCGACGCGAAAAAAGTCAGTCCGCCGATGCGCGAGTTTCTGCTGAAAGCGGTCGGGCTGGCGGCGATCGGCACCGTCGCCGACGTGGTGCCGCTGGTGGATGAAAATCGGATTCTGGTTCACCATGGTTTGGCGAGCCTCGGCGGCCGGCCCGGCTTGGGGATGCAACGGCTGTTGCAATTGACGAAGCTGGCCGGGAAGCCGGCGCTGGCGTGCGAAGACATCGGCTTCATGCTCGCCCCGCGATTGAATGCCGCGGGACGGCTGGGACAAGCGCAATTGGCCGTCGAATTGCTGACGACCAATTCCGCCGAGCGCGCGTCGGCGTTGGCCGACTATCTGCATGAGCTGAACAACAGTCGCGATAGCCTCGAGCGGAGCATTTATCTCGCGGCCCACAAGCAGGCGCAAGAACAGTTCGATCTGGAGCGCGACGCTGCCTTGGTGCTCGCCGGGCGCGATTGGCATCCGGGCGTGGTCGGCATCGTCGCCGGCCGGCTCGCGGAAAAATATCACCGGCCCGTCGTGGTCGTGGCACTCGACGGTTTGGGGGTGAAGCCTGGGGTCGGATCGGTGCGTGGCGTGGCGGGGTTTCATGTCCATCAGGCACTTGCCGCCTGCAGCGACTATCTCCTCAGCCACGGCGGTCATGCGGCGGCCGGAGGGCTCAAAATTGAGGAAGTGCAGATCGAAGCGTTCCGCGAAGAATTTTGCCGCTTCGCCGCGGAGATGATCCCGGCCGGCGAGCGAATCGCCGAGCTGTGGATCGATGGCGAAACCACCTTCAGCGCACTCACGCTGCAAGCCGTCGAACAACTCGAATCGCTTGGCCCCTTCGGCGAAGGCAATCGCCGGCCCTTGCTTTGCGCCGCCGGCGTGTCGATCAGCGAATCGCCGCGGGCGATCGGCGGCGGCGGACGCCACTTGAGCTTGCGGCTCGCACAACATGGCAGTCGCATGCGCGGCGTCGCTTTCGGGCAAGGAGAACGCATCGACGAACTGGCAAACCTCGCCGCGCCGATCGCCGTGGTATTTCGTCCGATCGTGAATCATTTTCAAGGGCGGCGGACGGTAGAATTGCATATCGTCGATTGGCGCACGGTCGATGGAACGCCGGATTCGCCGCCGGCTGCCGGTTCAGCCTATGCCACCGGTTCCGCCGGCGCCCCTTGTTGACGCACTGGCAGAACCAGCGGCATGCGCACGACTCCCGCGCCAAGCGGCTCGTCGCAGGCCATTGGCATATGCCTGGTCGGCGATCTGTCGCTTCTTTCGGCCGCTCGTTTCGCTTGGTTGCTGCTATGTCGACGCCTTCGCTATTCGCTGCTGCCCGGGAAAGAATGGTGCGGCGGCAACTGTTTCGCCGCGGGATTCGCTCGCCGCGCGTGTTGGCCGCGTTTCGCAATGTACCACGCGAGCGATTTGTTCCGAGCGGAGAACGCGGCGAAGCTTACGAAGATCGGGCGCTACCGATCGATTGCCGCCAGACGATCAGCCAGCCGTATATCGTCGGATTGATGACCGACGCGTTGCTGCTGGATGGAACCGAATCAGTGCTTGAGATTGGCACGGGCAGCGGTTATCAGACGGCCATTCTTGCCGAACTCGCCCGCCATGTGGTGAGCATCGAGCGACATGGCGAGCTATCGATCCAAGCGGCGGCGGTGTTGACGGAACTGGGTTACGGCAACGCCGAATTGATTGTCGGCGACGGAACACTCGGCTGGCCGGCGGCGGCGCCCTACGATCGGATCCTGGTGGCCGCGGCGGCCGACGAAATGCCGCCGGCGCTTTTCCAGCAGCTTCGCGAGGGGGGCATTTTGGTGCTGCCGGTCGGCGATTCCGAATCGCAATCGCTGTTGAAGATTCGCAGGATCAACGGCCGGCCGGAAGCCAGCGAACTCACCGCCTGCCGGTTCGTCCCGCTGATCGGAGCGGGCGGCGCGGGGAGCGACGATTCTGCGACGTGAATTGCGTTGGCGTCGTCCGCAGAGACGGGAACAGACGCCGGCCCCTTTTGCTCCCAGACTCCGCAGCTATCCGAAGCTGAAAGAGCATCTTGCGGGCACGACCACCGCAATCGTGGCGAAGTTTCGAGGGATGGAGTGGGAAGATGAGCGAGACACCTACCAGAGGCTTGCCGACCACGGAGTCACAGAAACAATCGCCGGATTCTGGCTTCCGGAGATGCTTGGAAGCGATGACGACCTGCTGGTCATCGAAATGGACATCGTGCAGACGCCCCCTTACATCATTGATTTTGCAAAGGTTCGGCTGAATCGCGAACCGGATTTCTCGGCCGAAACGCTCGCCGAGAATGACCGTCACGGAACATGGTTATTCGGAAAAAACTGGCCAACCGTCAAGATGCTGATGGCCGAGCTCGAGAGTTATCTAATTTACTATCTCGATCGCAAGCCACACATTGTTTTTCCGAACCCCGACGAAGACGGAGCGCTACCGCCGCATTTTTGATCCGCTACGTGGCCTTATCGCCTTCGCGCAGCCTCCCATATCTTAGTGCCATTCAGGGGACAGGTGCCCTTTTGCTCCGAAAGACTCAGTAAAAGGGGTCAGTGCCTCGGCGGTGTTGCGGGCGGCGCTAGTTCGTCTTGGCACGGCCGAATCGATTTGCTACCCTCTGCCCTCCGCCTGCCGAGCCGTTGGATTGCACGCCGGATTGCGTGGCTTCCGGCGAAAAACAGGTCTGCTCGGCCGGCCAATTCGCTCACCGTTGCCATCGCTCGACGCATCCGTATCTTGCGCGCGCTGGTTTGCCGACAAGGAAGGAGGCCGGTATGAGTTCGTCGTCGAAGCCCGAGATCCGAATCCACATCCGCTGGATGATCCGCCGCGACATGGCGGATGTGATCGCGATCGAGAATGAAAGCTTTGAGTTCCCCTGGTCGGAGGACGACTTCGTCCGCTGTCTGCGGCAGCGGAACTGCATCGGCATGGTCGCGGAAATGGACGACCAGGTAGTCGGATTCATGATCTACGAGCTGCATAAGAACCGGCTGCATATTCTCAACTTCGCCGTGGCCGACCGCTATCGCCGCCTGGGCATCGGATCGCAGATGGTGGCGAAGCTGGCCGGCAAATTGTCGGATCAGCGGCGGACGCGAATTCTGCTCGAGATTCGCGAAACGAATCTGCCCGCCCAACTGTTCTTCCGGCACAACGGCTTCCGCGCCGTGTCGGTGTTGCACGAATTCTATGAAGACACGCCGGAAGACGCGTATCTCATGCAGTTTCGCCACGCCAACGACGAGCCCGACATTATTCCGTTCAACCGGATTGCGCGCTTGGCGGGTTAGGTGCGACGATAAGGCTCGGCCGAAAAACAACTTCTCCACAGATCCTGCTCCGCTTGCGGGAGAGGGCAGGATGAGGAGTTCAGAAAACGGAAGTTGCTTTTCGGCCGAGGTTAACTGGCTCCGCGGCAAGTTAGAGACGCCCGAAGCCGCGGGCGCGAGTCTCTTCCGTTTGAGATGGCGGCGCGCTTGCGATTTCGCGTGTGTGGCCCCGAACTTCGCACAAACCAAACGCTCCTCTCGCGCCTCTAATCTTTCAATTCCTTGTCGAAGAACGCCGAGATGGGATCCATCCAGTCGGGCTTCGACCGCATGCCGACGCCGTGGCCCTTGCCTTCAAACTTGATGAGCGTCACTTCGACGCCGGCTTTCTTCAGCGCGTCGGCCAGTTCTTCGCTCTGCGCAATCGGCACGATGTTGTCGCCTGTCACGTGCTCGATCAAGAATGGCGGGCAATTCTTGTCGACATAGTGCAATGGGCCCGCCGACAGGGCAAGTGCCTTGTGCTCCGCCACCGGGCCGCCGAATAGCTTGCTCAGCGGCGAATTCGGACTGTTGGGATGGAGCCCGTCGTCGGCGGGCATTTGCGATGCGAAGTTAAGAAAATCGGTCGGGCCATACCAGTCGCAAACGGCCTGCACTCGATCCGATTCATTTCGATTTTCGCCGATCGGCGGGAACGCTTTCTTGCCGCCGGCGGTGCCGAGCAACGCCGAAAGATGTCCGCCGGCTGAATCGCCCCACACGCCGATCTTGTCGGGATTGATATTATATTTCTTCGCATTGGCCCGCAGCCAGCGAATTGCCGCCTGGCAATCTTGAATCTGGGCGGGGAAGATTGCCTCCTGGCTGAGCCGATAGTTGAGGCTCGCGGCCGCATAGCCGCGTTTCACTTCCGGCAAGGCCCAGCAACCCTCTTTCGAACCCGCCTGCCAGCCGCCGCCGTGGATGTAGACGACGAGCGGCAGCGGCTTGTCGGCCTTGGCAGGCAGATAGAGATCGAGCGATTGCGATTTTCCACCGTTTGGAACGTATTCGATATTGCGGTGCGCGACGACATCGGACGGCGAACGCGTGTCGTTCTTTGGCGCGTCGGCAGCCAGCGCGGCGCCGCACCATGCGGCAACCATCAGGGCGCAGAGCTTTATGCTTGTGTTCATGGCGGGATTCTTTCGTGCGGAAGGAATTTGGGCGAAGAAGTTCTGTGTAGCCTGGCGACGATCCACACTAGCCCGAAGCGTTAGCGAGGATGTCGCACCAAGACGCGTAAACGGTTTTCCGAGCATTATTGACCAACCAAGCTTCGTCTCCAAACACGAGCCGCTGCTCCTGCAACGCGGAGACCGCCCGTCTGTCATCGATTCGCTTGCTAACGCTTCGGGCTAGTGTATTGATCGGCAAGTTTGAGACAAAGCCTAGGCCCCGCCCTTCTTGACCCGGGCCTTGGGCCGACGATTTTCCTTGATAACCCGCGTTTCCTCCGCCGACATCAGCCGGAAAATCAGGCGATAGGCGCGATGGCCGTCGGCGATTTGTTTCGGGTACAGATCCTGCACTTCGCGGCGCAAGGCGTCGGCGCTTGGAAAGCCGTCGCGGAGAGCGTCTTCGTCCGTCAGATCCGGTAGTGCCACTTCATCGACGGCCGTGATCTCGATATATCCTGCTCCGGGGATGTAGCTCCGCTGGCCGGCCCGCATGCGGCGAAATTTCCAAAGCCGAATCGTTTGCGTTTTCTCGCCCGAACGAATCTGCTCGAGAAACTTTTTTTTGAACAGCAGCATGAGGCGCCCCGGAAAGATGCCGAATGGTTCACGCCGATGCGAGGACGACCAAATTGCCGATCTTGAGTCGACGATGGCCGAAAAATACTTTCCGTTTTTCGAACCCTCTCACCTCGCGCTCTCCCGCAAGGGGAGACGACTCTGTGTCACGAAACACACGAATTCTTTCCTAAGGAGCGACGCAAGCGTCTTTATCGTAGCAGGCACACTCCGTGTGCCGTCGGGCGCACCGCGGCGCATTGCAGGCAGAGCGGCGCAGACGGCGCTCGGAGTGTGCCTGCTACTTTGGTTGCGGCTCCACCGCGCTGTGGAGAAGTTGTTTTTCGGCTGAGCCATACATGGCCGTGGTTACATGATCGAGCGGAAGAAATCGTCCAAGTCGGCGTCGTCCTCGCCGCTGGCTGGCTCCTCGGCAGGTTCGGCGAGCATTTCGTCGCTTTCATCGGCAGGCGGAATCGGCGTTTGCGCCGACGCCGCCGCAGGAGCGCGACCCGAAGCTGAAAATGCCCGGCCTGAAGCCGCGATTTCCTCGTCGTCGGCCATTTCAGCCGGATTCTGGGGCCGGCCGGCTGCGGCTGGCTTCGTGGCCCCGGGCTTGGAAGGCGCCACGTTTGCCCCGGGCTTTGCCGCCGCGGCCGGCTTTACCGGCGCGGCGGGCTTCGCCGGCGCGGCAGTGCCAGCGGCCGGCCCCGGCACGGTTTCCGGCGGCTCGTCGTCAGAAAGGAAATCGAAATCAAGCGTCCGCGTGTCTTGGTGCGATTCCGATTTCTCGGCCGGCGATCCGCCCAGGTTCCATGGCTCGGAATCCTGCTCGCCATCGGCGACTCCCGCCGGCACGGACGACATCGGCACCGTTTCGTCGGCGAGTTTCGTCGGCGCGTCGGATTTCACCTTCTTCGCAGGCGGCGGACGATCGTAATCGTCGCCATAGAGGACGTGAAATTGCGCCGAGCCGACCGTCAATCGGCAACCGCTGGGCAGCGCCATCTCGTCGGCGACGCGCTCGTCGTCGACGAACGTGCCATTGAGCGACGCCATGTCGCGCACCATCAACTGTTCATCCAGCTCGTAAATCTCGCAGTGAACGCGGCTCACCAGCGGGTGCAGCAACTTGAGCTTGGCTTCCTGGCCGCGGCCGATTTTCGTCGGCAGCGCGAGCTTGAATTCTTTGGTCTCGGCATCGGGCGAAATCAAAACCAATTTGGCCTTCATCGAACGCGCCTCAGAATGAACGCACCAAGCTGCAACCCCAGCCCGCGATGGCAAATTTCGCACTGCCACTGAATTCCGCACTGCCAATGGACCGCCCGAACCGCCCAATATAACTGACTATACTGGCCCGAAATGCCGCTGGCAACAAGCGGCGTATGCAACCTCCGCCTTGGGGGCGCGTGTGGATCGCCACAGCCGGCGTTCGGTCGGCGCCGGGGACTTGACGCTGCACGGCTTGACGGTTTAGCCTGACATTTCACAGAACGAGAAGCGGTCGCTAGCAATGCTTCGCCGAGGGCCGTGGGCACGACAATTGCCCTTGCAAGCGGTCGAAGCTGACCTATAATCCGCTTGAATCCCGTTTTGTCGGCCGAGTCGATGACCGTGGCTCGGCGAAAGGGGGAGCATTGGGTTCGTCGTTTGTACTTGGCGAAACCGTCGCGGGTGTAGCTCAGTTGGTAGAGCACGACGTTGCCAACGTCGTTGTCGTGGGTTCGAATCCCATCACCCGCTCTTCTCCTCCTCGAGAGGCGCTGTTGCGGGTCCGACGGCGGCGCCCGGAAAGATTGCAATGCGTACAGAATTGCAACGCCGCCCTGGCTTGAGTGGCCGGTGGTCGCTTGGCTTTGTGGATAGGAGTCTCGCGGTTGCGGCCGTTTGTTGCGGCGCTTTGTCCTTAGCCCATTGATCCAAAGCTGATTGAACGCATGTCGCCATCCGATACCGATCCCGAAGATACCGACGTTGCCGAAGGCGCCGAATCCGAAGCGCCCGAGCGCGAGCCGCTCAATCTCGATGTGAAAATCGATTCGCCGAGCGCTTGCCAGCGGCACATCACGGTCACCATCCCGCGCGACGATATCGAACGCTACTTTGGCAAGGCGTTCGACGAACTGATGCCCTCGGCCACGGTGCCGGGATTCCGCGCAGGGCGGGCGCCGCGCAAGCTCGTCGAGCATCGCTTTCGCAAAGACCTGGCTGAGCAGGTGAAAAGCTCGCTGGTGATGGACAGTCTGTCGCAGATCACCGACGACAACAAGCTTTCGGCGATCAGCGAGCCGGACCTCGATTTGGAAGCGGTCGAAGTGCCCGACGAAGGGCCGATGAGCTACGAATTCAATCTGGAAGTTCGCCCGGAATTCGATTTGCCGCAATGGAAAGGGCTGACGATCCGCCGGCCGGTGCGCGAAACGAGCGATGTGGATGTGCAGCGGCATTTCGTTCGCATGGTGGGCAAGCGAGGCCGGCTGGTGCCGTTCGACGGCCCTGCCGAAGTGGACGACCATATCACGGCCAATGTTACGTTCCTCGACGGCGATCAAGTCGTCTCGGAGCATCCGGAGGAAGTGATCCGGCTCGCGGCGGTGCTCAGCCTGCGCGATGCGCGGATCGAGAATTTCGGGCCGTCGATGGCGGGCGTGCGCGGCGGCGAAACGCGCTCGCTCCCGGTGCAGATTTCCGAGTCGGCCGAGGAATCGGTGCGCGGACTGAAGCTCACCGCGAAATTCGAGGTGCTCGAAGTCAAGAAACTGGAAGTTCCCGAACTGACGCCCGAGCTGCTCGAAGAGCTGGGGGATTTCACGTCGGAGGGAGATTTCCGCGACGCGCTGCGCGACGACTTGGATCGGCAACTCAAGTATCACCAGCAGCAGGAAGCCCGCAAGCAGGTGACATCCCTCTTGACGGCCGCGGCCACGTGGGAGCTTCCGCCGGAGCTGCTCCACCGCCAAAGCCGCCGCGAAATGGAGCGCACCAAGCTCGAATTGCGAAGGAGCGGTTTTAGCGACGAGCAGATTCAAGAACAAGAAAATCAAATTCGCCAAAATGTCCTGGCCAGCACGGCTCGGTTGCTGAAGGAGCATTTCATCCTCGAGCGGATCGCCGAGGAAGAAAAAATCGGCGACCAGCCAACAGACTACGACGATGAAATCAGTTTGATCGCCGGCCAGAGCGGCGAAAGCGAGCGGCGCGTCAGGGCCCATCTCGAACAACGCGATTTGATGGATGTTTTGCGGAACCAAATCATCGAACGCAAGGTGATCGAACTGGTGCTATCGCAGGCCACGTTCGAAGACGTTCCTTTCGCGCCGAAGGGAGAAGATGTCGAAGCGCTCGATTGGTCGGCCGGCCGCGAGGTGGACGAAGCGGAGGAGGAAATCCCCGAAGCCAAGCATGGAGGTCAGGCTGAACCGCTCCCCGGAGCGGAACACCGCGGATAAAATCTGACTAGGGCGGGGGTGAGGGATCAGGGCGAGGAATTGCCTGCTCCCTTCTCTCAAATGTTTTTGCGCGGATAGACGCGGCTTGACGGCGTCTTCCCCTCACCCTAATCCCTAACCCTATGAGCCCCCCGATGAACGATTCTCATATCCAGCTTGTCGAACCTCGCGCCGCTTACCGCGAATATCAGCGGCAGCGGCAGCTCACGCTCGGCGACCTGCTGCTTGAAAATCGCATCATTTTGCTGCAAGGCGAAATCTACGACGGCAATGCCAACGAACTCGTGATGAAGCTGCTCTACTTGCAAAGCGAAAATCGTCGCAAGGAAATTCATTTTTACATCAATTCGCCGGGCGGCAGCGTCACCGCGACGATGGCCATCTACGACACGATGCAAATCCTGTCCTGCCCGGTCGCAACCTATTGCGTCGGCCTCGCGGCCAGCGGCGGCGCCGTGTTGCTCGCCGGCGGCTCGAAAGGAAAACGGTTTGCGCTGCCGCATGCCAAAGTGATGATCCACCAGCCGTATGGCCAAGTCGGCGGCCAGGTTTCGGATATTGAAATCCAAGCCGACGAAATCCTCAAAACCCGCGAAGTGCTCAATCAAATCCTGGCTGATCACACCGGTCAGCCGATCGAACGAATCGCCAAAGACACCGACCGCGATCGCTATCTGACCGCGGCCGAATCCAAGGAATATGGCTTGGTCGACGACATCCTCACCAAGCCCCCCAAGCAGGCCGAAGACGATGAGGATTGACGGCGACGTGGATTGACCGGGTTGCCCTCGCGATTGCCACAATCGAATTCTCAGAACTTCGGCCACGGAGTTGAACCAATGCCCCTGATTCCCTACGTCATTGAAAAAAGCGGCCGCGAAGAGCGGGCGATGGATATTTACAGTCGCCTGCTCAAGGATCGCATCATTTTCCTTGGCTCGGCGATCAACGACGAAGTGTCGAATTCGATTGTCGCCCAAATGCTGTTTCTCCAAGCCGAGGACCCGAAGGCCGACGTTCACCTGTATATCAATTCGCCGGGGGGCAGCGTCACCGCTGGTCTGGCGATTTACGACACGATGCAGTTCATCACCTGCGACGTGTCGACCTATTGCATCGGCCAATGCGCCTCGATGGGCGCCGTGCTGCTCACGGCCGGCACGAGCGGCAAGCGGCGAGCCCTGCCGAATGCGCGCATCATGATCCACCAACCGCTGGCCGGCATGGAAGGCACGGCCGAGGAAATCATGATCCACGCCAAGGAATTCAAGAAGATCAAGCAGAAGATCAACGCGATCCTGCTGAAGCACACCGGCCATCCGCTCGACAAGATCGAGCAAGACACGGATCGAGACCGTTTCATGTCGGCCCAAGAAGCGATGGAATATAAGCTGATCGATCAGGTGATCGAGCACATGGAAGTGCGGGAGAAAATCGTGCCATCCCACTAACACACTAGCCCGAAGCGTTCGCGAGGACGGCCTTTCGGCGCTCTTCCGCGACGCTTCGGTTCGGAGCAAGTTCCGGCCGGTCTCTTTTCCTTTGGCGCCTTGGACCGGCTGCGTGGCGCCCGGTCGAATCGACATTCGCGTTCTAACGCAATAAACAGCTGTCGCAGGATGCGGCGGTGTGCAGGCTGCTTTTCGCATGAGGCGAGTATGAAACCACGCCTGTCGGGATCAAGGTCTGGCCGGGCCGCGCTGTCGCTATTGGCGACCGCCATGCTTTTTTCCGGATGCCGCACACCGGCCAGTCAAACGCTGCTCGAGCACGAGAATTTCGAGCAGGAAAAAACGATCGAAGATTTGCGCGACCAGATCGATGAAGCGCAGCAAGACCTGCAGGATTGCCGGCGTGCGAACGCCGCTCTGAAGCGGCAGCTCGGCGGCGGAAGCGCGAATCGCTCCGCGGCGCCAAGCGAATCGTCGTCGCGATTGTCGCCCCGCAGCGTGGCCCCGCCGACTTCGCCTCCGCCTTCGGCGCCTCCCGCGTTTCATCCGCCGACGATCGATCGCGGCACGGAAGCACCGTTGGAATCGACGCCGCCTGCTGGATCGCACTCGGAGGAATGGGTGCCTCCGAAGCTGCCGGGCGCTGCCGACGGAGACGCGCCGCCGGCTTCCGGCGCCACCACGTCGTCGTATGAAGAAGAAGCGCCGAGAGCCATGCGGATTTCGATGATTCGGCTTCTGACCGCCGGACACCAATTCGGCGGCCATGGAGCAAGCTACGTTGCCGCGAGTCATGGGAACCGCGACGCGGCAATGGGCGACAACGGCTTGCAGGTCGCCTTCACGCCGCGCGACGCCGCCGACCGCCCCGTCGCCGCTGAAGGAGCCGTGTCGATGGTGGTGATCGATCCGGCGCTTTCGGGACCTGGCGCACGGGTGGCGCGGTGGGACTTTTCGCCGGCCCAGGTCCGGACGCACTACCGGCAAAATCTGTTCGGCAAGGCGTATCGCTTCGACCTGCTTTGGCCGCACGGAGCGCCGCAGCACGAACGGTTGAAGCTGTTTGTTCGACTGACGACCGCGGATGGCGAAAAGCTCGAAACGAATCAGACGATTTACGTCCGCCTCGGTCCGCAAGCGCCGGTCGACGATTCGAATGTCGCGAGTGCGGATGTTGCCGAGCCGAGCTCGCAAGTTGCCGAGCGAAGCTCGCAAGTTGCCGGGCCGAGCATCGCAGACCCGGATGCCGATTCACCGGCCCCGCACGACGCACCGCCGCCCAGTACAACATCGGCGGAAATCTCCGCGACCGGATTGGCGGCCAGTGCCGTTGCCACTTCCCCGCCGCGCGACGACATGGGCGAATTCGAGCCCGACGAGCCAGCCCCGGCCGACAGCCCATCTGGCAGCGCGAATTCGACGACCACCCAATCGATGCCGCCTCGCAACAGCACGGCATGGCGACCGGATCGTTGAGCCGAGAGCGCGAGACGGATGTGGCGCACGAAACCGCAAGCGTGCTATGTCGGCGATTGTAGGGCGAAGCGTTAGCGAGGGATGCGCGCCGCAGGACGTTCGATTCCTGTCAGCGCCCGTCCTCGCTAACGCTTCGGGCTTGTGTCGGCGATTGTAACCCGAAGCGTTAGCGAGGGACGCACGCCGCAGGACGTTCCGTTTGTGTTCGAACTCAAGCGGCGCTCTCACTGGCCGACTTCGCTGGCCAGTTGCACACCCCGGTGCCAAAAAGAGAATCGCAGCGCCCGTGCAGCGCCCCTGCAGCGTCTGTCAGCGCCCGTCCTCGCTAACGCTTCGGGCTTGTGTCGGCGATTGTAACCCGAAGCGTTAGCGAGGGACGCACGCCGCTGGACGTCCCGTTTATGTTCGAGCTCGAGCGGCGCTCCCACTGGCCGACTTCGCTGGCCAGTGGCACACCGCGGTGCCAAAAAAAGAATTGCGGCGTCTGTTAGCGCCCGTCCTCGCTAACGCTTCGGGCTTGTGTTGGCGATTGTAGCCCGAAGCGTTAGCGAGGGACGCACGCCGCTGGACGTTCGATTTATGTTCGAGCTCAAGCGGTGCTCCCACTGGCCGACTTCGCTGGCCAGTGGCACACCTCGGTGCCACATAAAGATTGCGGCGCCTGTTAGCGCCCGTCCTCGCTAACGCTTCGGGCTTGTGTTCGCGATCGGCGAGTTTTGAGACGGAGGTTAGTCCCAAAGTGTCTTTTGGGCTCGGACGGGGACAATGCAAGTCGGGTCGTCGTTGGCGACGCTGTTGACACGCGAGCCGACAGGTTGGAGCACGAGGTCTTCCGGCGGATCGGCCAAAAATATCTCGACCGCGGCGGCGTCGGTCATCGTCGGGTCGAGCCAACGCTGGTAATTCTCCGGCCGGATGATGATCGGCATCCGATCGTGCAGCGGCCGCAGTTGATCGTTGGCGGGGGCGGTAAGGATAGTGAACGTTTCGAGCGGCTGATGCTGCTCATCGGTCCAATGCTCCCACAGGCCCGCGAACGCAAACGGGGCGTCATCGCGGCAGTGGACGAACATGGGGTGTTTTTGGCCCCCTTGTTTCTGCCATTCGTAAAAACCGTCGGCCGGAATCAAGCAGCGCCGCTCGCGCATCGCCTCGCGAAACGCCGGTTTCGTGGCGGCAGTTTCGCTACGGGCATTGATCATCCGACTGCCGATCGATCGGTCGGTGGCCCAACGTGGAATCAGGCCCCAACGGAGTTCGGCCAACTCGCGATTTCCGTCCGCCAACGAACGGACGACCGGCGCCTGCTGGGTCGGAGCGATGTTGTATCGCGGGTGCAGGTCGATGGCCATGTTGACATGAAACGCGAGCGCCATCTGCTGCGGCGAAGCTCGCAATGTATAGCGTCCGCACATCGGCGATCCAATCGACCGGTAATCAAATAGAGCTGCGGGAGACTCGGCGTTTGGGTGGGCCCGGCCACGTTTTCTATTGTCGCCACACGGCGACATGCGGGCGAGACCGTTGTTGCCAAAAAGCATCCGCCACCGCAATCCGCGGCTGCCCCGCCACTGGCATGGAACGGCGTGCCGCGAGTGTATCTGGCTTCGCGCCAACGGATTGCAAGGCGCCGTTGCTGGGCGGAGAGACAAACTGCGACCGTCCGGCACTCGAAATGCCTTATGGATCGGATTCTCATCGACGCCGCCCGGTTGCGAGAGCGATCGCCTCCTGGGCTCTCGCACCGGCGGCGCTAGGGGCCTGTTGAAAGAGAGGACTGGCTACGAGCGACCAGCCGGTTTTATCGGAGTTTCGCTCGCCGCGAGGTGCCTACCCCTTTTCCAGCAGGCGCGGACCTAAGAAAGCAACCGTGAAAGCACGCCGATGGATGCCGACGAACTGATCGAATTAGCCGCTGCGTTATCTGCGGAAGGGCCGGTGTTGTTTGCCGTGCCGGGAGCAATTTCCGCCGGCGGTTTGGCGGGCTATTGGGCGGCGTCGAAGTGCCGCCAGCAGCGATGGACAGCCCGGCTAAAAAGTTTTCGACTGCGGCTAATCGGCGGATCGGCGGATGCAACACGGCGCGCAGCGCGGGCCGATGCAATCTCGCCGGATGCAACGTCGGCGGCCGCTCGTTCGTGTTGGCGAGCCGCGTTGCCGGTGTGCCGAGAAGTGCTTGCCAGCGAGATTCTCACCCGGGTGTGTGCCGGCTTCTGTGCAGTATTCGATCGCCGCCGTGGCAGCCGTGAGGCGGAGCCGCTTGCCCGCAGCGTTTGGATCGGCCATCAGGAGGCTCGCCGAAGTGTGTTGAGCCTGCTGGCCGCGGGAAACGGTTTGCCCGACGCTGAGGCAAAACGCCTAGATCACCTACGGCGCACGGCGGAGCGTTGGTCGGATCGATTGCTTGCCCCGTTGGCCGCGCTCGGCGAACTATCCGATCTTGCTCACGATTCCGCACGGCTCGCCGATTTTGCCGAAGATGCAATCGACGATCGCGTGCGGGACGCGGCCGAAGGATCGGCCCATATAGTGGGCGACACCGCGAGGCAGCTATGGTCGCGTTCGCGGCGCGAGGCGTTTGCGTCGTGCCGGCGGCTGGCCACGTTCAACGCGGATCTCAACGCTCAGATCGCCGCCAGCCTTCTCTCGTGCTTTAATTTGGAGGGCCTCGACGAAATGTTAGCACCCCGGCTATCGGCCTTTTCGCGGTCGCTGCTTTGCCAGCGATTATCGACGATCGCCGCCGACGCCCAATCGTGGATCGCCGGCCTCTTGGCTCCCGACGCCGCGGCGGCGGAAGGGTGAGGGTGAGGGTGACGGCGACCGTGGTGCAATGGGCGCGAGTTCTCCGGCGATGGCGGCGAAAAAAAGCCGTTTCTGCTGCCTCCGGCCTGCGGCCAACAGCCTGATCTCAGGGCTTAATCTCCACGGCGCAGCTGGCTATTCCGGCGGTTTGCCGGTATTTTTCGCGGTCTTGCGAAAGTTTAATTGACTGATTTTTTTTCCAGCGATAGATTGAGACCATCATCCTGCGCCAGGATGGCGAGCCGATCGGTGCTCGAATCATTCATTCATTCTTTCGCTTGGCGCAGGATGGCGTTCGGAATCTTGGTTCGCGGTACAGCAACGATCAATGCGAATGGTCGCGCGGTTGCGTGTCGCCCCGTAGCGATCGATCGCAGAGCGTGGCGATCCGGCAAGACGACGATCGGGCAACAGGGAAGCGCAGCTTCAAGGAGCAATTGTGGACGCGCGCCGGGGTTTTGCGTGCTGCGATCTGTTGGCCCCGGCAAAGCTGAACCTGCTGCTCGAGGTGCTTGCCCGGCGAGAAGATGGCTTCCATGAGATTGAAACGCTCATGGTGCCAATCAATTTATTCGATAGTTTGACCGTGCGAGCCGAGCCGGAAGGAAGCGTGCGGTTAAGGTGTCGCTGGGCGCCAGGGCTGCAAATGGCGAAGCGCGATGCTGGACCGAGCATGGTCGCGCGGCAAGCCACATCGGCTGCCGGCGGCCGTCCGCCGATTGCCGATTGGGAAGAATTGCCCGAGCGAGGCGAAAACATTGTCGTCCGAGCGATCGAATTGTTGCGCCTTCGCGCAGGAACTAGGGCGGGGGCGGTTGTCGCGCTAACGAAGCGAATTCCTTCCGCTGCCGGTTTGGGCGGCGGATCGAGCGATGCCGCAGCCGCATTGGTCGCAGCGAATCGAGTGTGGAATCTTGGTTGGTCGCGTGAGCAATTGCACGAGGTCGCGGCGGAAATTGGGAGCGATGTTCCGTTCTTCCTCGACTCGGGCGCGGCCTTGTGCCGGGGGCGCGGCGAGCGGATCGAAGCACTGCCGGCCATTCCGGCGATGAATTTCGTGGTCGTCGCACCCCCTGGCGGGCTGTCGACGGCCGACGTGTATCGCGGTTGCCGGCCGGCGGCCGCGCCGCGGCGAGCCGAAGTCTTAGCTGCCGCGTTGCGGACGGGCGACATGCGGAAGGTCGCGGCGGCAATGCACAACGGGCTCGGCATGGCCGCCGAGCAACTGTCGCCATGGATTGGCCGGGTGAAGCATGAACTGGCCGATTGCGGTTGCACAGGCGTGCAAATGAGCGGCAGCGGAACGAGTTGTTTCGGGATTTGCCGAACGTCGCGGCATGCCCGGCGCGCGGCCCGTTGGATGCGGGCTCGCGGCTGGAGCCGCAGCGCGGCGGTTCGGTCGATAGATTGAGCGAATGGTTCGCGATCGGTCGAAAAATAACGTCTCGGCAATCCCCTCTCCCCTTGCGGAAGACGGCAGGGCGAGGGGTTTGAAAAACGTAAGTCATTTTTCGCTTGAGCGTTAGCGAATGATCGTGAGTTTACTGACCGCTGGATGAACCGGCGGGGGCAACCCGGCCCGTCAGGGCGCGGGCCTGAATGCCGCAAGCATGAGGAGCATGGCCGTGGAAGTCACCGAGGTCCGCATCAAGTTGATCGAAGAGGCGGGCGAGCGCCTTCAGGCGTTTTGTTCGATAACGTTCGACAATTGTTTCGTGATCCGCGATCTGAAGATCATCGGCGGAGCGAATGGTCCGTTCGTTGCCATGCCGAGCCGAAAGCTGACGGCGCATTGCCCGCAATGCGGGTGCAAGAACCATCTCCGCGCGGCCTATTGCAATCAATGCGGCACGCGGCTGAAGGAAGACCGCACGATCAAAGACGAGGAGGGCCGACTCAAGCTCTACGCCGACATCGCGCACCCCATCAATTCGGCTTGCCGCGAGATGATTCAAGATCGCGTGATTCGCGAATTCCGCGAGGAGATCGTGCGTTCGAAGCAGCCCGGCTACGTTTCGCGATACGAAGATTTCGACGGCGATGATTTCGTGGCGGCGGCGTCGGCAAGCGGTCGCGGCCGGCGCGAGTTGGCTGCCGGCGAACGCGGCGCAGCGCGCGAGACCCCCGCCTACACGCGCTCCGGCAGCGAACCGGCCAGCCGAGTTCAACCGGCCGAGCCACAGCAGCCGCCTCCTCCCCACTCGATCCCCATCATGGCAGCCTCGGCGGCGACGGCCACCGTCGTGGCGGCAACGACCACCGCTTCGACGACAAGCGAAGCCGTCAGCGCGGGCTTGGTAGGCCGTTCGCCGCCGCCGGCAGACGGCTTCGGCGCAGGGATTTTTTAGCGGTGCGACACAGCACGTCCGCGAATTGTCTGAACAGCAAAGCGGGAACCAACTTTTCGCCAACGATTGAACCGGCGGCCAGCGCCCTGCCGCTCTCGCGCACCGAAGGTCAGCGGCAACGCGCTAGCCGCCGGCTTATTGCCAATGACGGCTGCGGCCGCGGAAGAGGATTAATCCGTTAATAGCGGAACCAGTGTGAAGCAAAAGATGGGGATCAGCAAGGATGCAATGCCCAGTGCCCAGCGCCAAGCGCCAATGCGAACTTGGTCGTTGGCAGTCGGAGGATGGTCGGTGCCCAAGAAAATCACCAACAGCAGCATCAGCGTCCAACTGTAGGCTTCCGCGACGATGATGTAGGCAATGGCCGCGATCAACAGCGATCGCCCGATCCAGCGTGCATCGCGGCCAAACAGGCCATGGATGATATGCCCGCCGTCCAATTGGCTGATCGGCAGCATGTTGAGCCCGGTGATCAATAATCCCAGCCAACCGGCCATGTAAAGTGCGTTGGGGACCAGTTCGGCATCCGGAGAAATTTCCGGCCGCAGCCACGCCCGCAATAGCGTCACGGCCAGCGGCTGGCCGAAGTGGGCCTGCAGTGCCTCTTCGTTGGCATGCTCGATCGCCTGCGATTGCGGGCTGAACAACGCCGCCGGGTCGGGTTCTTTGAGCGGCGGCGCCGCTTTGGCGGTCAAGATTCCGGCGAAAATCAATGGCACCGTCAGCACCAATCCGGCTAGCGGTCCGGCGATGCCGATATCGAACAGTTGTTTCCGATCCGCGCGCCGGCCGTCCATGCCGATCACGGCGCCCATCGTGCCGGTGAGCATTATCGGCACCGGCAGAAAAACCGGATAGCTCGCCGGGACGCGGTATCGCACGCTCATTAGGAAATGGCCCATCTCATGCGCCAGAAGCACGGCCATCGCCGCGGCCATGTATTCCAAACCCTGCCGCCAATTCGCGCGGGCTAGTTGGAAGAATGAATCGTCGAGCACAGCCATTTTCCAGCCATACGCACCGGCAGCGAATGTCGTGACACAGGCGGTAAGGAACAACACGACCGGCAACACAACCCGACGGCGAATTCGCGGCGAACGCAAATCGCATTCATCGAGCATCCGATTCGGAACCCGAGGCCCGGGCTCAAGGGCCATTTCCGCCGTCGGCACCTGCCCGGGGCCGCCAGCCGCTTGAGAGGCGAATGCGGCTGCAAATTCGGCAACCGGATCTGCCGCAGGCTCGGATGGAACTTCGGCGCGGTGTTCGGTATTGGAGGCCGATCGTTCGGCCGAGGGAGGTTCGGCAGCCGGGAATGCCGGTAGGATTGGCCGCGGCGACGGTGGTTCCGGCATCGAGGTCGGTTCGTTCATGGTTTCAAGATACCATGCGCGGCCGACGAGGGGATAGAGTCGCGGTGTTAGACTTCGCTGCGCGCTGGGCGCATCAAGGTGCAGGGGTTTGTTCACTACCGATTTTGGTCGCGGCCGAGGGCTGCGCTAGGTAAGAAAGCCGCGCGCGATCTGGGCGATGTATTCGCCGATGTCTTCGCAGACGCATTTTTTTCGCTGGCGCTTGAATTGGTTGATGAACGTCGCCAGCGGTTTTCCCTCGACCCAGTCCATCGCCAGCCACATCTGTTTCAGATCATTGCCGAAATCCTGCAATCGCACGACGTTATAATGGTTGCATTTCTTTAATTTATCGCGACGGGCTGCTGCCGATCGGCTTCGGGCAAGACACAACACGGGGAGCCGCCGTAGCGGGAATGGGGATGGCCGAATTATAACAGGCAGATACGCCCCGCCGTCGTCCGGCAGCGCATCGCTTGTGACGGTGTCGTTCTCACTTTTGGCAACGCAGCACTCGGGAAGGCGGCACATTGAATCATGCGACATCAAACTGCCGCCATAGCCGCTTGCCTGCTCACTTGCGCGATCGCGTCGATTCCACGGGCGAGCCGCGCCCAATCGCCGCCCAGCCAGCCGCAAATATCCCGCGATGATGTCGTCGAGCAGACGATGCATCCATTTAATGGCGTTGCGCTCAAGGGGGTCGACTGCTCGACGCTCGACGGCAAAGTGATGTGTGGCTATCAGGGATGGCATGCGGCCGACGGCGACGGCTGCGGTCGGGGCTGGTATCACTGGCAGGGCCACCACGGCTTTCGGCCGGGCAGCACCAACGTCGATCTCTGGCCCGACGTAAGCGAGCTCGATGCCGACGAGCGCTATCCGACTCCGTTCAAAACGGCCGACGGAAAAACGGCCGACGTATATAGCGCGTTCAACGCCAAGACGGTGCTGCGGCATTTCCGCTGGATGAGCGACTACGGCATCGACGGCGTCTTCGTGCAGCGCTTCGCAGGCGAAGTATTTCATCCGCTCGGGCTGCGGCAATTCAACACCGTGCTCGATCATTGCCGCGAAGGAGCGAACAAATCCGGCCGAGCCTATGCGGTGATGTACGATCTTTCGGGCATTCGGGCTGGCGAGATGAATCGCGTCATGGAGGATTGGAAGCTGCTGGTCGGCAAGATGCATATCACCGAAGACCCGGCCTACTTGCATCACAAGGGAAAGCCGGTCGTGGCGGTGTGGGGCTTCGGATTCAGCGACCGGCGGAAATACACCCTCCGCGAAGGCATGAATCTTGTCGCATTTCTGAAGAGCGTTCCGGCCGGCGGATGCACGGTGATGCTCGGCGTGCCGACGTATTGGCGAACGCTCGATCGCGATGCCGTCAGCGATCCGGCGCTGCTGGAATTGATTGCGAAGGCCGATATCGTCAGCCCATGGACCGTCGGGCGATATGCGAATCCGAAACAAGCGGCCGACTACGCCGCCAAAACCGTGCGGCCCGACCTTGCGTGGTGCAAAGAGCATCGCGTGGAATACATGCCGGTCGTTTTTCCGGGATTTAGCTGGCACAACCAGAATCCGCGCTCGCCGCTGAACCAGATTCCGCGCCTCGGCGGTCGATTCTTGTGGTCGCAATTCGTAAACGCGAAAGAGGCCGGAGCGAGGATGGTTTATCAAGCCATGTTCGACGAAGTGGATGAGGGAACGGCGATCTATAAATGCACGAACAATGTGCCCGTCGGCGATTCATCGTTTCTGACATACGAAGGATTGCCGAGCGACCATTATCTACGCCTCGTCGGCACGGCGGCGAAGATGATGCGCGGCGAGATCCCGCCGACCGAGGCGATGCCGCCGCTCTCGCCGAGCAAGCAAGCTTCCGGACGGGAAGGACGCGGTGGATGAAAGACCGCTGGCAAACGACTCGCTGCCGTCGTTGGCCGGCGCGGGCGAGTGGAATGCGGCTCGATTCGATGGAGGAAAACACCATGATTGATCCTGACCGATCCGTCCGATTTCGATGGCCCGTGATCGCTGCGATCTATCAGGCGGTCGCATGGTGCAGCGCGTGGGCATTTTTGGTGTTGTACGTACCGCGCTTTGAGAGAATCTTCCGCGATTTCAAAATGGAGCTTCCGGCGGCCGCCAAACTCGTCATAAGCCTGACGCATTTTCTCTACGATTGGTGGTTCCTGTGCTTCGCGCCAATCGGCGCTTGGGCGGGCGCCGTGCTTGCGGTCGGCGTATTGCTCCAGAAAACGCGATGTGGGCTCTTGGAGCGCGCATGGTATTTGCTGACGGCTCTTCTGCCGATCGCAGTTCTCGTGCTGGCGGGCCTGGCGATCATGCTGCCGTTGGGCGCCCTGATTGACAATCTGTCGCGATAGCATGCGATTGGGCGGCCCGTGATTCCTTGCAGGATGCTGGGGGATCGTTGGCGCAGCGTTAGCGTTTCGTGAGAAATAGCGCACGAATCCACAAACGGCGGTTTCATCTAGTGACTTCTTGCGAGGTTGCGTATAGAGATAGGTGTACACCGCGCGGTGCACCGTTTGACAGAACTTGCCATGCCGCGAAACGGATTTCGACCGAGTTGGGATCGACCGAAAAATAACTTCTCCGCAGCGCCCTCGTCCCTTGCGGGTGAGGGGTTTCAAGAAAACCGAAGTTATTTTTTTGGTCGATGCTTGGCCTGCGTCGGCCGAGTTTGCAAGAGCACGGACAATCAGGCGCCTTCTCGCATTTTCGAGGTGTAGGCTCATGTACGATGCAATCGTAATCTCTGATCTGCATCTAGGCAGCGACGTTTGCCAGGTCAAGCAATTGGTTCGCTTCTTGGATTCGATCAAGGACGATCTCGTCACCACGCGCGAACTAATCCTCAACGGCGATGTGTTCGATTCTTGGGATTTCCGCCGGCTGAAGAAAAACCATTGGAAAGTGCTTTCGATCATCCGTTCACTATCCGACCGCGTAAGGATCGTCTGGACCACCGGCAATCACGATGAGCCGGCCGATGCTTCCACGGTGGCCCATCTGATCGGCGCGGAAATCCTCGATCAATACATTCTCGAATCGGGCCATCGGCGAATCATGGTCTTCCACGGCCATATCTTCGACAGCTTTATCTCCGACCATCCGATCGTCACCCACGTCGTCGACTTCTTCTATGGCTGGCTGCACAAGATCGACAAATCGTTCCGGCTCAGCAAATGGGCAAAGCATTCCAGCAAGACGTTTCTGCGCTGCTCGGCCAAGATCGAGACCGAAGCCAGAAAGTACGCGGCGAAATTCGGCTGCGACATCGTGCTTTGCGGCCACACCCATCTCGAACGCAGCAGCACGATCGACGGCGTTTCATATTTCAATAGCGGCTCATGGTGCGAGACTCCATGCGTTTATCTCACAGTATTGGATGGTGCGGTCGAAGTGCACCACTACACCGATGCGTCGAGCGCCGATGAAAGCCGACCGATGCACGTGCCGACCGAGGGGAGCCATCTCGAAAGCCAGGCCAGCTGTCTCGAAAGCGCTTGAGGTGGGAAGCACTCACGGTGAGCGGCAAGGCGCTAGCCGCCGGTGTTGCATGCCAACGCCGCGGCTTGGGCATGGCGTTCTCTTGCGCCGTTTACTTGTTGTTAGCGCCGCGTCGAATCGCTACGCTTGCGAGCATGACCGAGCGCCATGCCGTTTTTGCCCCAGGGTCGAGCCGCCGTCGGGCGATGCGATTGGGAATCGTTTCGGGGGTGCTCTGGTCGGTCGGCGCCGGATTGACCGGCGGCGAACTGATTCGCTATTTGGCTCTCGACCTCGGCGCCGCCGGCTTCTCGTTCGGCTTCATCTTGGCGATGCCGGCGCTGGCCGGGCTGTTGCGCATGGGCACGCCGGCCGTGATCCGCTGGACGGGCAGCGCCAAACGGGCATGTCTTGCGGCGCACGCGGCCGCTTCGACGCTGCTCTTATTGTTGTTGCCGGCGGTCGGCCAGGTCGAACGGCCTTCGGCCGTCGTGTCGCTGGTTGGCTTGCTATGCGCGACCCATGTGCTGAGCGCGGTGGGCATTGCCGCCTATTGGACATGGTGGGGAGACATCGTGCCGCGGCGAATCCGCGGTCGCTATTTCGGCCGAGTGCAGATCTGGCAATTGATCGCGCTGATCCCGACGCTTTGGGCGTTCGGCCGATTTACCGATCTTTGGCTCGCGCGGCATGCGCGCAGCCCGTGGTCGACCTATTTGCAGGGCTACGCGATTCCAAACGGCATCGGTGCCGGCTTGCTGCTCTTATCGCTCGTGCCGCTGGCCCTCGTTCCCGCCACGCGGAGCTTGCCGCGCAGCCGGTTCGATCGCTGGTCGTCGCTGTGGCTGCCGCTAACGGATCGACGATTTCGCCGGTTCTTGATTTTCCACGGCTGGTTTTCGATGGCCAATGGTTTGACGCAAGCCGCACAAACGATTTTCGGCAAACTCGTGCTGCATCTGGGCGTCGGCGACATGGCCCTGATGGGCAACACGATGCGCGGCGGACAGATCGCCTACACGGGCTGGGCGGGGCCGTTCAGCGATCGCTTCGGCAATCGGCCGGTGCTCGTTCTCAGTCAGTGGTTCGTCGGATTGGCGATGCTATTTTATCTGTTCGCGTCGCCGGGGCCGGCATGGCGAGTGTGGCTGCCAATCGGGGCTTATATCTGTTGGTCGGCCTATGCGGGGCACAACGTCTGCTTGCCGAATCTGGCATTGAAGCTTGCGCCCGACGAGCATCGGGCCGCCTATCTGGCAGCCCACGAAGCGGTCGGCGCGGTTGCCTATGCCATGGCGAGCGGGATCAGCGGGTTTCTGGCGATCCGCACGGTCGAGTATGCCGAAGCAGTTTGGCAGCTTCACGGAGCGGCTTCCTACGCGCCGATTTTCCTGGCTGGGCTGGCGCTGCGGTTGGCGGGCGTCGTCTTCGCGGCCAAGATCCGCGAGCCCGCCAGCCGATCGTGGGGCGATATTTTGCGAACCTGGACCGCCCGGCCGTCAGCGAATCCCGAGCCCGTATCGTTGGCCGCGCGAGCAAAGGAGTAAAACCACGGATCACACGGATGACACGGATTCAGGAACACGAGGGCCACATAGCCGCAGCTTGCTGGGGCGAGCTCTCCTTATCCGTGTAATCCGTGTGGATCCGTGGGTTGTTGGTCTGGCTTTTGGAACCAAATAAAACGACCGCGGCGGCTCAAATCTGAGCCGCCGCGGCCAATAGATCAAACCCCTCTTCGATTGCGACGGTGGAGTCGCTGCGAGAAAAGCGCGGATCGGCCGTGCTTCTGCACTGGCGTACGTTGATCCGGGCCTACGCGGTTTGGGTTGGCACCTCCGACGGAATGCTTGAAGAGAGGGTTTGGTTTCTCAAGGCAA
Source organism: Pirellulales bacterium (assembly GCA_036267355.1). Lineage (NCBI taxonomy): Bacteria > Pseudomonadati > Planctomycetota > Planctomycetia > Pirellulales > Pirellulales bacterium. Next base: position 26,850 of record DATAWG010000050.1, read on the forward strand.
ATTTGAACGCACGAACTCAAAAAACCGTTCCGAATACTGCCGACGCTACCATCTTGCTGGCGATTTACATCGGCAAGAACTACACCTCAATCTTAATCCAAAAAACGGCTCTCGGCATTAGCCGGGGAAAAATTTCTCGAAACGCTTCGCCTTCCCGTTCACGACCGAACACCCCCTTAAAATGCAACTCTTATGCCGAGCCAATTACTGCCAATTTCGACAAACCAGTTTTGGCGATCAACCGCTCTTGCCTTTTTTCAAACCCCTCACCCTGCCCTCTCCCGCAAGGGGAGAGAGGAACTGCGGCCTTACTTCTTCTCCACGACCCAAATATTGCGAAACGCTTCCGGATCGCCGCCGTGGTCTTGTAGATAAATCGGGCCGCTGACGACCGTGTCGCCCTTCGCCGGCGTTTCGTTGCCGATCTGACCGGGCGTGTTGTGCGGTATTTGCAAATTGTCGTGAACCACCACGCCGTTGTGCTTCACCGTCACGCGGGCATCGGCCGTCTTCTTGCCATGCTCGTCGCAGCGGGCGGCGGTGAAATCGATGTCGTAGGTCTGCCACGAGAGCGGAGGAAAGCTCATGTTGATCGACTCCGGCGCGATCGAATAGAGCGCCCCGCAATCGCCGCCGTCGCCCACCGCGCCAAACGAATCGAGTACTTGCACTTCGTAGCGGTCCTGCAGATACACGCCGCTGTTGCCACGGGCTTGGCCGCGAGCGTCGGGCATGAAGGGGCAGCGGAATTCGACGTGCAGCGTGAAATCCTTGAAGCTCTGCTTGCTCGTCGGGCCGATGCCCAGCAGATCTCCTTCGACGATCTTGCCGTGATGCCAGGCAGCGGTGTTCTTGCCGTCGAACAGCACGATCGCGCCGGCCGGGGCGGCCGCGCCAAGCGTGGGGCTTTTGCGTTCGATTTTCTTCAGCTCGCCGAGTGTGTCGCCGCTCGTGTCGCTAATCGTCATCGTGTCGCCCTGGATTTTGGCTTTCCAAGCGCTGCCGGTCAGTTCCGTCTTGTCGCCTTCGGTTTGCCCCTTGGCCTTGTCTTCCTTGTCGCCATGTTTCCAGCCGTCGCCGGGCAAGCCGCCGTGAAAGAGGGTTGCTTGAAATTCGTGCTTTCCGAGCGCCATGACCTGCACGCCCACCGGTTTTTCTTCGCCCGCGACTTTCATTTTGCCGACGTATTCGCCTTGCACGGCAAAATCGGGTCCGGCCTTGGCCGGATCGGTGAATGCGGGCTCGCCGTGACCGCTAGCGATGCTCGCCAGGCCGGCAACCAACAATAGCGACGCGAAACCGACGATGCGCGTTTTCATGGAACACGTCTCCGGAGCGACAAAAGGGGCGGGAAAAATTGGGGTGGGACGCAACACGGCGTCATTGTGATTCAGCCGACCGCCGTTCGCAAGCGGCTACGAAGGCGGGTAGTGGCTGAAAGTCGTGTGCAGGGCGTTTTTGCAATCAGAGCGTCTTGGGTGGCCGCTTAAAGAGCGGCGAGAGTGCCACCATCCACGCGATGATCGCTCCCACGGCGAATTGGCCTGCATCGTGGGCGTTGCCGGCGCGATAGGACTGCCACGCGACAAAGGCGCACGGCGCTCCGCAGATAAAAACAAAACCGCTCAGCACTGGCTTGTAACTGGTGAGCATGGCCGCATTATAGCAGCGCAGGGGAAGGCCGGCGGGGATGGCAGGGCGGGGAGAAATCATTCTTTGGGCTCGTCCAAGAATTCCAGCCAATCTGCGACAACCGAATGCTCGCGCGGAGACGCACGGGACGCGGAACGAGTCCGCTGCCGATCGCCACTTACATCTTCGGCCCGAGCACGCTGGTGAGATGGTGGATCGTGCCGGCGATCGCGCCGTGCAGCTTGCTGTCGGTGGCGCGCAAGATTTTGCAGCCGGCCAGCAGCGGGCCCAAGGCTCGGCGGCGCACCCGCTCCAACAGTGCGTCGAACAAATCGTCGCGGATGTCGAACATCCGGCTGCGCACGAAAACCGCGGCCGGGTTGAAGATATTCACGAGTGTCGCAATCGCGATCCCCAGGTATTCCAGCGTGCGATCGATCTCGGCGCTAATCTTTGCTCGCCGAGATTCCGAGGTTGAATCGGATTCCTCGGACCGCAACATTTGGACCACGCGCTCGATATCCATCTTCTCGCCGAGTTGCTCGGAAACAGCTTCGGCAAAAGCGACATCCGTGGCCAAGGTTTCCAGGCAACCGATATTGCCGCATCCACAGCGGCGGCCCTTGGGATCCACGGTAACATGGCCGATTTCGCCGGCCAGGCCACTGTGCCCCGTCATGAGCCGGCCATCGTTCATCACGGCAGCGCCGAGGCCGCCGGTGGCATCGATGAACACGAAATCGTCGATGCCCTTCGCTTGCCCAAAGGCTCGCTCGGCCAGGCACAGGCCATGCGTGTCGTGCAACAGGATCGTTTGCACGCCAAGACGCTTTTGCAGATCCTCGGCAAACGTGTGTTGCTCCAGCAGGTGCAGATTCGAGGAGAGCAACACCTGCTGTTGCCGCCGGTCGATGAGCCCCGGAACGCTGATGCCGAGGGCCAGCGTGCCCGCTTTTTCGCCGCGCGGCGTCAATCTCCGGGCGTGCTTTACCAGGGCCTCGATCAAGGCCGGATAGCTGTCGGGCGTCGGGAAGCGATGCGTTTGGCTGTCGCGGAGCCGGCCGTCGAGCCCGGTGGCGGCAATGCAACATTCGTTCGCTTCGACCACCGCCCCCAGCACGCGCACTCCGGCGTGGGCTAAGTGTAATACGCGAGCTGGCCGGCCGGGCGCGGGGGCCAGCACATCGCCCTCTTCCAGAAGCCGTGCGGCGATCAGCGAGCGGACCAATTTCGAGACCGTGGGCGGGCTGATGCCGGTCTGGCGCACGAGCCCGGCTCGGGAGAGCGAGCCTTTGGTTTGAATCGCTTCGAGGATTCGCCGCTCGTTCACGCGCCGCAAGAGATTGGGCGTGACTTGATTCGTCGGATGATTGCCGTCGCCGTGCATCGCCACAGGTGTTTTGAAGTTGTCCATAAAACTCGGATTGTAGTTGCCATATCGCGTTTTTCTAGAGTAATTCTCGCTTTATTGTTTATAGGAACTGGACCAAGAAGGCAGGTATAAATGCCGTCATTCGGGCTCATTAGGCTGCCACGGAAGCGGCAATCCCGTGTCCGATGTGAGGCCGGTTCGCTGGTTCGCCACCAAGCGATTGGGTGATTTTCAACCGGACTAGCACAGCGACGAAGAAAGTACGGCCCGACTCTCATTTTCATCGGCCTGAGTAGATGTCGCTCGTGCTGTTGCGACGGCTTACGCACGGTCGTTCGCCGTCGATGCGGCCCGCATCGCCGATCATCCGAGCCGGTGGTCGAATTTTTAGGGTGCTGCGTACGAGCGGCGAACCTGGGAGCGGATGTAGTTTGCCAGATCGAGCAGGGTGAGGCTTCCATCGCGCGCGACCGGCGAATTCCGCGTACGTTGCTGTGCCGCCAGATTTTCACCCACGACGTATACCCAGCAGGGTACGAAATGAGTCGTCCCGTGCCAATCCGCCACGATATTTCGGAATTTGATTCGCGATGTGTGGTCGCCGTAGATGACGACGGTTGTCCGAGGCGGCAACGTCATCATGTAATCGCACAAGGTATGATCGAAGGAACGGAACGCGTTGCAATAGTTTTCTACTTCCGCGGTGGATTTCGGAAAGATTTCCTTCTCTGAATCGTGCAGGTTGTGCCAAGGCCAATGCGATGTCGTGGTGACAATGAATTGGCATATCGGCTTGGCGGGACGTCTCGAATCAGTCGGTTTTCGGATCAGGATGCTGGATACGCGGAATAGATCGGGATCGCGCACGCCAAAATCGTCGATCTCGACCGGATAGCGCGCGAGCAACTCTTCTTTGAAAAGTATTTCTTCAAAACCCATCTGCTCATAGGGCCCGCGACGGCTGAACGTCGAGCCGGCGTCGCCCATCAAGCAAGTCGTTTGAAATCCAAATTGCTTCAGGAACCTGGGGAGTGCCCCATCGTATGGGAAATTCGGAATTTTGTAATTGATGCAATCCGGTGACGGCCATTGTGCATTCAGAATGCAAAAGTCGGCATCCGCGGAGCCGAAGCGTTTTGGCGATCGCATGCGATAGAACAGAGATTGGTCTTTGAGCCTATCGAGAAAGGGCATGAGTTCCTTTCCATCGATCGTCTGGTCGACGGCTTCGAACCCAAGGCTCTCCACCTGGATAATGATCAACCGGCTGGCGATCTTCAGCGGAACCTCCAGGTCGGTTAGCCGGTCGGAGGCCATGCGAGTTGTGTCGGTGGCCCGTTTCAAAACGGCCGAATTATCCAGGTAGTACCATTCGGCCAGCCAGAGCTCAGTATAGCCGCGCCCGCGCGCAAACCGCGCCGGCGGCACAATCTCGCGAATTAGGCTCGGACGATCGTAACACGAGAACGCTGCCTGGAGGCCGACGTAGGCAACAAATAGCGCTGCGCTGGCGGCCAACGCGCGCCGGAGCTGAATTCGGGTGCCGCGCGCCGATCGCACGAGAAAGATCTTTGCCAACAGCGCCGCGCCGAACAAGACCGCGGCAAGCAATGGAATTGCCGTAATCGAGAACTTCGCAACGTCTCGCCCCTCTCGCCACTGATTCATCATGGTAAACAGCGACAATGGGATTCCAAAGTAGCTGTAATAGGCCACCAAGCCGAGATTGATGCCCAACGCTACCACTGCCATGACGATCATGCCCACGCGCGGAAGCAGAAGGGTGATTGCCCCCAACAAAAACAGATCGGAGAAGAAACGGGTGGCCCGCGCGACAAGGCTGAAGAGCGTACCGGGGTTATAGGCCAACGCGAATGTCGCCTCTTGGAGCAAAAACAACTCCACCGCGGAAAGCAGCACGAATCCCGCGCGCCCGCGAAACCATGTTGATCGAATCACAGGGCTGAGCAATCGCGGTTGCCAAAAACGAGGGCCCTGATCCATTGTAGGAGCGGAGATGCCGGCGCTCGCGTCGCTCGGAGGATCGGTACCTTGTTCAGCGCTTGATACTGCGGCTGATTGGAATGCATGCACGTCGTTTTTTCCTGGCGGGGCGGGGGCAAAGCCTCCCAAATGGCCCTCCATTTGGATGGTTTTGCCCCCCTAACGTAATTTACCTGGAATGGTCGCATATTTCAAACAATTCGAGAGCGTACCGCAGCTGTATGTGGCGATCGATGCAATCGCGAGAACAAAGTGGCCGGCGCGGCCGAAGTGTTGGCAGAGTCATTGCTTGGGTCTATCATGCATCGACTTTGAAAGGCCTCCCGGCGAGAATCGCTTGATCGCGCCCGAACGAAAGCCTGCACCACAGATCGAAAGGACGAACAGCCATGCACGATGAGCCTCACAGCGTTTTGCCGAAAACCGATTTCACGCGGCGTGGATTTGTTGTCACGACGTTGGCCGCCGGATTCGCCGCGGCGATCCAGCCCGTATCTGCGGAAACCATTTCGACGAGTGCGGCCGGCCTGGAAGCCGGCGAGGTGAAGATTCCCGCCACGGGTGGCGAAATGCCAGCCTACCGCGCCATGCCGTCGGCTGGGGGGCCGTTACCCGTGGTGCTCGTGGTCGAAGAAATCTTCGGCGTGCACGAGCACATCAAGGATATTTGCCGGCGATTCGCAAAGCTCGGCTACATGGCCGTCGCGCCGGAACTATTCGCCCGGCAAGGCGATGTGTCGAAGATCAAGGAGATTGGCGACATCGTGTCCAAGGTGGTGTCGAAAGTGCCCGACGCCCAGGTGATGTCCGATCTCGATGCAACCGTCCGTTGGGCCAAAGAGGGCGGCAAAGGAAACACCGACAAGCTAAGCATTACCGGCTTTTGTTGGGGCGGCCGGATCGTTTGGCTGTATGCGGCCCACAATCCGAAACTGAAGGCCGGCGTTGCATGGTATGGCCCGCTGGTGGGCAAGCCGGATGAATTGCATCCCAAAACGGCGGTCGAATTGGCAGCGCAGTTGAAAGCGCCAGTGCTTGGCCTCTATGGCGGCGCCGATACGCATATCACTGCCGAACACGTCGAGCAGATGCGCAAAGCCCTTCAGGATGCCAATCGGCCTGGCGAGATCGTCGTTTATCCCGGCGCGCCGCACGGCTTCAATGCCGACTACCGACCGAGCTACCACAAAGAAGCCGCCGAAGATGGCTGGAAGCGCCTGCAGGCATGGTTCAAGAAATACGGCGCGGCCCCGTCGGCATAGGAATTGCCGAAAATCGTCGAAACGTGACGCCGACATCGAATTGCTGGGTGCCACGCCCACTGCCTCGGCGCGGGCCTGTAGAATGTCGGGCAGTCGACCAAAACATGCCCACGCAAAGCCGTGGGCATGGCGTCCGGCGGCGGTTCGTGGATCAACTTCGTTCGACACAACGGTGATCGCCATGCAGATGGTCAATCTTGGTTCGACTGGCCTGAAGGTCTCGCGGCTCTGCCTGGGCTGCATGACCTATGGCAGCAAGAAGTGGCGCGAGTGGGTGCTGGAAGAAGAAGCCAGCCAACCATTCTTCCGCCGGGCCTTGGAGTTGGGAATCAACTTTTTCGACACGGCCGATGTCTATTCGCTCGGCGTTAGCGAGGAGATTTTGGGCCGGGCCCTGAAAACCTTCGGCATCCCGCGTGACCGGGTGGTCATTGCCACCAAAGTGTTCAACCCGATGGGCGATGACCCCAATCAGCGCGGCCTGTCGCGCAAGCATCTTCGCCATGCAATCGATAATAGCTTGCGGCGGCTGGGAACGGATTATGTCGATCTCTACCAGATTCATCGCTTCGATCCGGAAACGCCGATCGAAGAAACGCTCGCGGCGCTCGATGATGTCGTTCGGGCGGGCAAGGCGCTCTACATCGGCGCGTCGTCGATGTTTGCGTGGCAGTTTTCCGAAATGCTGCATGCCTCTGATCGGCTGAGCCTGAGCCGATTCGTCACGATGCAGAATCACTACAACCTTGTTTATCGCGAAGAAGAGCGCGAAATGATTCCGCTCTGCCGATCGGAGGGGATCGGGATCATTCCCTGGAGCCCGTTGGCCCGCGGATTTCTGGCCGGCAATCGCAAGGCGGCCGAAAAAGGATACGGCGAAACATCGCGTGCCAAGACCGACGATTTTGCCCATCATCTCTACTACCAGGATTCGGATTTTGCCGTCGTCGATCGGGTCAGTGAGTTGGCGTCGAAGCACGGGGTGTCGAACGCTCAGATCGCGTTGGCTTGGGTGCTGCACCAACCGGGAATCACCGCTCCCATCGTCGGCGCGAGCAAATTGCAGCATCTGGAAGAGGCGGTGAAAGCGCTCGACGTGAAGCTTTCAGACGACGAGTTGAAATCACTCGCCGAGCCGTATCGGCCGCATCCCGTGCTGGGGCACTCCTAAGGCTCGCTGCGTGCTTGAATTCACGATTTTGCGCGGCGGTTTTTCGCACCCACGCGTTACATCAGCTAAGACGGCGCCCGTCGACGCCACGCGGGGGCTGATGCCGACGCCAACGCACTGGCCGGCTGCGCGGCGTGGATCGCTCAGGCCATCGACGACGAACTGCTGGTCGAAACCGCGGAGCCGATCGCTTGCCGCGCCATCAGCGCGGCGGAGCTGGCCCAGCTTGCGAAGCGGTTGCGGCGCAGCGATCGCGTTCTGGCGGCATACGTTTGCCAGCGGCGGGCAACGGAACTCGTGCCCGGCGATCCCGATGGCTGGTATGCGCTCGCGGAGCCAGCCCATATCACAGGCCGCCGCGACGAAGCTCGTGCCGCATACGAGCGTTATCGACAATCGCATCCCGACGACGTCGAAATCCAACATCTGTTGGTCGCGCTCCGCGATGAGCAACCGCCGGACCGTGCGCCCGATCACTACATCAAGTATCTCTACAGCTACTTTGCCGATTTCTACGACGACAACATGCGTGGCGACTTGGATTATCGCGCGCCGGAGTTGTTGAATGCCGCTTTGGTCGCCGCCGTCGGCGAGCGAACGGATTTGACGGTGCTCGACCTCGGCTGCGGCACCGGCCTTTTCGGCGAGCTTTTCCGCCCGCGTTCGCGCCGGCTTATCGGCATCGATCTCTCGGTCGAAATGATCGAGCGGGCCAGCCGGCGGACGGTAATAAACGCGGGCGATCCGAATCGCCTCTACGATCACTTGGAAGTAGCTGAAATCACCGCATGGCTCGCGGACCAGCGGCCCCGGCCGCAAACCGGCGTACCGGCCGAATCATCGCGATTCGACGTCGTCGCTGCTTGCGACACGCTGATCTACTTCGGCGATCTGCGGCAGGTTATTCCCGCCGCGGCCCGGCATTTAGCTCCCGGCGGCGTGCTGGGGTTCACGGTCGAGCAAGGGGAGGAATTCCCGTTTCGGCTCGGCGATTCGGGCCGTTTTGCCCACCATCGAGACCACTTGCTCGAAGTCGGAACAGGCCGGGCTGCAGGTGGCGAGCCGAACCGCGGAAGTGCTCCGCTATGAATACGGCCGGCCGGTGAAGGGCTGGGTCGCCGTGCTGCGGTTGGCGCCCCGTCCGTAGCCTGTAGCCTACAGCCTCAAGCCTTGCAGCTCATGTCGCCTTCAACTCATACGTCCGGCCGCCGGGCTCGCCGCCGACATTTCCCAGCGCGATCTGGTAGAGCTCGTGGCCGCAAACCGTGGGATACTTGCCGGTGATGCAGGCCTGGCAAAGTTGATCGCTGTCGAACCCGATCGCCCGGCAAATCGATTCAACCGGCAGATAGCGGAGCGAATTCGCGCCCAAGCGAGCCGCCATTTCGGCCTGAACTTCGTCGGTCAGCCCTGCGCCATTGACGTAGCGCGGCGCAAACAACTCGCCAATCGTGGAAAAATCGATCCCGTAAAAGCACGGGGCAATGATCGGCGGACAGGCGACCCGCACATGGATCTCGCGCGCCATCCCCATATCGCGAATTCGTTTCACGAGCACGCGCATCGTGGTCGAGCGGACGATCGAATCTTCGACCAACAGGACTCGCTTGCCTTCGAGCACTTCGCGGAGCGGCGTGTATTTCGTTTCCGCTTTGCGCTTGCGATTGCCGCCCCCTTCGATAAACGTTCGCCCGCTGTAGCGATTGCGAATCAAGCCTTCCAGCGACGGCACCTTGAGCTTATAGGCCATCGCGTCGGCCGCGGCCTTGCTCGTGTCGGGCACCGGAACGACGATCGTGTCGGCGTCGATATCGAGCGTCTCCAACCGAGCCATTTCCTCCCCAAGCCGCTTGCGCGATAAATAAACGCTGCGGCCATCCATCGTGCTGGCCACGTTGGCGAAATAAATCCACTCGAAGAAGCAATGCGCCCGGCGTGCGCTGCGGGCAAACGTGTGCATCTCCATCCGGCCGTCGGTGACGATGATCGCCTGCCCGGGCAGCAAGCTTTTGATGCTCTCGCTGGCGAAGCCGAGATTCAATAGGGCGACACTTTCGCTGGCCGCGGCCAAAAGCGGCCCTTCCTTCGCATAGCAAAGCGGCCGAATGCCGAGCGGATCGCGGGCCACGACCAGATCGCCGAGGGCATTCAGGATCACGAGGTTGTAAGCCCCGTCGAACCGCTGGCTGATGTTTCGCATGACGTCGACCATTGCCGGCCGGCGGTCGCCCGAGAGCTCCTGGCTGATGCAGTGCAGGATGATTTCGGTATCGTTGTCGCGGGAAAGGTGATTGTCGTCGTCGGCGAGCACCTCCTTGCGCAGCTCCTGATAATTTGCCAATTGGCCGTTGAAACCGAAGCTGAACCACTTGTGCTTTTGCAAGTGCTGCCGCTCGAACGGCTGGGCATAGTTGAGATCTTCGGCTCCGCAAGTGGCATAACGGACATGGCCGATGGCGGCCCGGCCCGAATGGTCTTTCATCAGGCTTTCATATTTGCCGGCATGGTTCATCCGAAACGTTTCGCTGACGCTCCCCACATCCTTGTAGGTGCTGAGCAATTGGTTGCGGTTGGGGTTGAACGATGTCATTCCGGCCGAAAGCTGACCTCGATTTTGGATGTCGAGGAGCATTCGCGGCACAAGCCGCGACACTTCTTCCGGCCCCTGCTCGGGGCAAAGCGGGCTGATTTCCCGGCCCGGAAGATGATAAACCGCCGCGATGCCGCATTCATGGTGCAAATCGCTCATGCCGAAAACTCGTAGCGAGGTTTTCAACTCAGGCGCAGGGAAATAGACGCAAGTCGACCGATTGATCCGGCAATGTCATTCTACGCGGATCGGGCTCGAATCACAACGCACGGGACATCGCGGGTTTCCGCCAAGGGTTTTGGTCCACGCTCGTGAACGCTATCCTATTCTAGCGCCAGCGCTTAACCGCTCCGCGCTTAACCGTCGCGGCAAGCCCAGGGAAGGCCCGCACAGCGTCTCCCAATTGCAAAAAACTTTTCCGGGCTTCCCTGGGCGTTTTTAGCGCCGTCGCGCACTCCATCGCAGGAAACCATGACCGACCTATTGCGACAAGAAATCGCCACTGCCGCTCACACGCTCGTCGTGAAAGTCGGCACGCGAATCCTCACCGGCGCCGATGGGCTCTTGGATCAAGAGCGCGTCGCTGCGCTGGCGGAGGAGTTGCACCATGTCGTCGCGTCGGGTCGAAAAGTGGCGCTCGTCAGTTCCGGCGCGGTCGGGGCCGGCATGGGACGGCTCGGCATCAAACGCCGCCCGACCGATCTGGCCCAGCTACAGGCCGTGGCCGCCGTCGGCCAAAGCGCCCTGGTCGAAGCCTACGACCGCAATCTCCGCCTGCACGGGCATCATGCGGCCCAAGTGCTGCTGATCGCCGACGATCTCGACAACCGCACACGCTATCTCAATATCCGCAATACGTTGTTGGCGCTGCTCGAATTCGGAGCAGTGCCAGTCATCAATGAAAACGACACCGTCAGCGTCGAAGAGCTTCAAACCACCTTTGGCGACAACGACCGGCTGGCTGCGATGGTTACAAACCTGATCCGCGCTCCGCTGTTGGTGCTTCTGTCGGACGTCGAGGGGCTGTACGACGGCGAACCGAGCGATCGCTCCAATGTGATCCCGACCGTAACGCGGCTCGACGAATCGATTTGGGCCCTGGTGCATGATCGGGCCACGGGGTTGAGCAAGGGCGGCATGGCCAGCAAGCTCAAAGCGGCCAGCATGGCGGTCAGCGCCGGCGAAAACGTCGTCATCGCCAGCGGCAAGCAACCCGGCACGCTCGCACGAATCTTGGCCGGCGAACCGGTGGGAACGCTGTTCGTCGCCCAAGGCGAATCGGTTTCATCCTGGAAACGCTGGCTCGGCCTGACGGCCCAGCCGCGTGGCCGATTGACCGTGGACGACGGGGCCCGGCGGGCCATCGAGCATCAAGGCCGCAGCTTACTGGCGATCGGAATCATCGGCGTAGATGGTACGTTTCGCAAAGGAGATGTGGTGGCGCTCGACGACATTCGAGGCCAAGAGTTTGCCCGCGGCTTGTCGAACTACGCCTCCGAAGAAATCGCCCGCATCAAGGGGCTCAAGACCGACCAAATCGCCACCGCTCTCGGCCACTGCCCCCACGATGAGGTGATCCACCGCGACCATCTCGCAAGGGGCGAGGGGCGAGGGACGAGGGGCTAGGAGACGAAGCAACGTTGCCCAAACTGCGGTGGAGCGTGAACACGAACGTCAACGGTCGCACGGTGAGCGGCTCGGCGGAGATTCCAAAGGCCGCGTCGCTCTCTTTGTCCTCGCCCCTCGCCCCTAGCCCCTAGCCCCCTTCCTCATGCCTGCCTACGTCGGCGAAATCCTGATCATCCTGGTGCTGATCCTGGCCAATGGATTTTTCAGCGCGGCCGAAATGGCGATCGTCGCCGCACGCCGCGGCCGGCTCCAGCAGCGCGCGGAGGAGGGAGATAAACGGGCGGCAACGGCGCTCGAATTGATTCGCGATCCGAGCCGATTTCTGGCCACAGGTCAAATCGGCGTCACGTTGATCGGCACCTTCACGGCCGAGTTCGGCGGAGCGAATCTCGTCGGCGAATTGGCCCAGTGGCTGGCCACGCTTCCCGTTCCGCTCGTGGCGCTCCATGCCCATATCGCGGCGCTCGTCGTCGTCGGCTTGGCGATCACCGTGGCTACGCTGATCTTGGGCGAGTTGGTTCCCAAGCGGCTCGCGCTGCACCGCGCCGAGCAATTTGCCCGCTTCGTCGCCCCGTGGATGGAACGGCTGTCGCGATTGGCCGGCCCCGCGGTGTGGCTGATGAGTTCGGCGACCAACGCACTGCTGACGCTTGTGAACTCGGAAACGCGGCAAGGGCCGACCGTATCGGTCGACGACATCGAACACATGATCGACACCGGCAAAGCCGAAGGCGTGGTCGAATCGGTCGAGATGAAAGTGGCCGTCGAGGCGCTGCGGCTCGGCGATCGCTCGGTTCGCGAAATCATGCGGCCGCGCATCGATCTCGATGCCCTCGATGCCGACACGCCGGTGTCGGAAGTCAACGGCGCGATGGCGATGGCCGGCTTTTCCCGGTTGCCGGTTTACGAGCGCGATCTGGACCACATTATCGGCTTCGTGCACATCAAGGATTTGTTTTTGCAACAATATCTCGGCCGCCCGATCCAATTGCGAAAGCTTTTGCATCCGGCGCTGTTCGTGCCCGAATCGCTGCCGCTCGATCGGCTATTGGAGTTGTTTCAAGAGCAGCACAATCAATTGGCGATCGTGCTCGACGAATTCGGCGGCACGGAGGGGATGGTGACGCTCGAAGACGTGCTCGAGGAATTGGTCGGCGAAATTCGGGACGAGCATCGCCGCGAAAAAGTCGATCTCTTCGTACAGCGCGATGAAAACAGTTGGCTCGTCGATGGCATGTTGAGCGTTGCCGATTTGATCGAGCGGCTCGATATTCGCGATGTCGATGGCCAGGAACCACGTGGCTTCAGCACCGTGTCGGGCCTGGTGCTGGACGGCCTCGGCCGCATCCCCGTCGTCGGCGACGCCACCGAATGGGCCGGCCTGCGCCTGGAAGTGCTCGCGATGCAAGGCCAACGCATCGATCGAATTCTGGTGACGCGGCTGCCCGCCGGCCACGCCGCCGAAAACGGAACGAGAACGTGAGATGCGACTCCGGTTGCCGGTGGCACGGCGGCGGCGACCGAAACTGCGCGCTCCAGAGAGCGCATTTGAACACAGCGCGGCCTTTGGCCGCAACCAAAGTAGTAGGCACACTCCGTGTGCCGTCTGCCCTGCGCTGTGCGTGGCGGCCCACGGAGCGCCGACGGCACACGGAGTGTGCCTGCTACGATTGAGCGGCTTCGGCGCCTTGCCAAGAATTCGCACCTTCGCAGTACAAAGGGGCGCAGCTGGCGATTCGTTGCGAATGCCAGCTGCGCCCCGATTCAATTCGGCTCGACCGCGCTATTTCTTCTTCCCCTCATGCTCATCGACGCGCGGCGGGTGCTCGTTTTTTATCTCGCCGTGAATGACGCCTTCGCGGCGCGGGGGGCCCATTCCCGGGGCGCCCTCGTGCCAATGATCGTGATCGTAATACGACCAGTGATCGCCCCGCAAATACCACCATTGGTTTTTGTACCAGTAGTAGTTGGGATCGGATGGAACTGGCACCGTCACGGCGGCACCGTCGGCCGCGTAGTCTTGCCAAGCTCCGTTGTCGTAATAGTTCCAATGGTTATTCGGCGTCCAGTACCACCATTCGCCATGCTCGTAACGGTATCGCCAATCGCCGGGATTGTGTTCCTTGCCGCCGAAGATGCTTACGCCTCCTTCATGGGGAATCTCCTTGGGCGGCACCCAGGGACCTTTGTGCGTTTCCATGTGTTCTGCCGACTTCGTCGGACCTGCGTGAACACCTTCACCACCATTCCGCACCGGCCCGTGCCCGCCGTGGCCTTCGCCCTCGGCGGCATGAGCGGATGATAACCCCGCGGCCATTGCGAGAATCGCACTGGCGGCGGTCAGAAACACAAGTCGTCGCATTTTCGTTCTCCTTGTGGGGGATACTCGAAACGCAAAAACAGACACGCAAACACCTCCACGGACCGCGCTGGCCGCCGCTGATCGGCGGGATGCGTTCGACGATGCATCGATCCCAGCCTATCCCATTCTTCCAATCGGGGTCATCGGGACGCAAGAAAAGTCGTTCAGTTTCTCACGATTTGACAAACTGCTGGACGGATTCGCGGATTGGATGGATTCCGCGGTCGTTTTATTCCCTGATCCGGGAAGAGCCCTTTGTACACCTTCGATCGAACCGCAAATAACGGCCGGGAGGCCCTTTGGACCTCCCGGCCGTTTGTGGTGTGACCGCTGCCTCTTCCGTTCAAAGGATGTCGCCGAGGATCGAGCCGGCTTCGCCGACCAGACCGCTGACTCCCGTATACATCCCTTCGGCAACTTGGACGGCTGTCGAGCCGACGGTCTTGCCGATGTAGCCGATGCTGCGTGCCGCGCCACCGAGTTCCATGCCCATCATGGCATAGCCCCCCGCCAAGCCGGACCAGCCGGTGCCGATATTCGGAATCGAGCCTTGGCTTGGCGTGCCGCCTTGTCCTGGCCTCCCGCGCGGGGGCGTGGGGCCAGTGTGCTGGTTAAACAGCGAACTGGCAAGAGCACCGTTCTTAAGGCCGTAGTATTTGATCGGGGTCGTGGGAAGCGTGGGCTTGCTCGGCATGACCGGATTGCCCGGCGTGCCCGGTGGGCTATAGATCGAGCCGCCCATGTATTCCTTTGGCGGCTTCGAGCCGTTTTTGCACGAATCGTTGCCGTTGCATTGGTTGTTGCCGCAGTGGTGCTTGCCGCTGTGGTCTTTACCGCCATGGTCTTTGCCGCAGCGATCGTTGCATTGATCCCGGCCGTGGTGGTCGTGGTCTCTGCAATCCTTGTCGCCGTGGTCCTTGTCGCCGTGAGCCTTGCGGGGGAAATCAACCGGGCTCAGGCCGACGGTTTTGTGGGCCTGAGTCTTCTGCTTGTGTTCGTTCTTCTGCTTGCTGTTGGCATGGGCGCTGGCGGCGCTGCCGGCCAGCAGGCCGACGATCAAAGCTGTCGCGATCATTGAAACACGGGACATGGCACACCACCCTTTCGATGCAGAATTTTCATTTCCGGGCGAATCACTCGTTCGCCCTGTATCTAGCAAAAGCGTCGGGCTGGCGCATTTGTTACAGATCGGCGAGCAAATTGCCGAGAAAGCGCGCGGCTGGGAGGAGTCGACACGCTGCAGCGTGAACTCCAACGGTTGGAATTCAGCGGTCAGGGCGGCTGCGCGGCAAAGAGACCGCGGTTTGAAACCGCCCTAATGAGAATGTTATTTAGCTCGGCCGAAAAATAAACTCCGCTTTTCAAACCCGTCGCCCTCTCCCGCGAACCGCTTTCGGCCGGTATTGCCGCGATACGATCAGGCCCGGCTGGAAAGCCTGAGCTACGTTGTGCTCACCACCACGGTTTTGGTTTCGGTGTAGGCTTCCAGGCCGCGTTCGCCGAGTTCGCGGCCCATGCCGGACATCTTGAAGCCGCCGAAGGGGGCCGCCGCATCAAAAGCGTCGTAGCAGTTGACCCACACCGTGCCGGCCTTGATCTTGGCCGCCAGGCGATGGGCCTTGCCGACGTCGCGCGTCCAAACGGCGGCGGCGAGACCGTAAAATGTGTTGTTCGCCCGCTCGACAATCTCGTCGAAGTTCTTGAATTTGAGCACCGAAAGCACCGGGCCGAAAATCTCGTCCTGGGCGATTTTCATATCGTCGTTGACGTTGTCAAACAGCGTCGGCTCGATGAAGAACCCGCGCTCGCCAAACCGTTGCCCGCCGCTCAAACACTTCGCCCCTTCTTTCTTGCCCACGTCGATGTAGTGCATGATCTTGTCGAACTGGGCTTTGTCGACCTGCGGGCCCTGCTCGGTTTCGGGATCCAAGGGTTCGCCGAGCTTGCGGCTCTTGTTCATGGCCACGATCTTTTCCACCAGCTTATCGTGGGCCTTTTCCTCGACGAACAGCCGGCTGCCGGCGCAGCAGCATTGGCCCTGGTTGAGATAAAGCCCCAAATGCGAGCCGGCGGCGGCGGCGTCGAGATCAGCGTCGGCGAAAACGATGTTCGGGCTTTTGCCGCCAAGTTCGAACGTAAGCCGTTTCAGCGTTTGCGAAGCCTCGCGCATGATGATCTGGGCCGTCTTGTATTCGCCGGTGAACGCCACCTTATCGACGCCCGGATGTTTGACGATCGCGCCGCCGGCCGTCGGGCCGAAACCGGGCACGACATTGATCACCCCGTCGGGAATGCCGGCCTTCTGCGCAAGCCGAGCCATCCGCAGGCAACTGAGCGGAGTCTGCTCGGCGGGCTTCATCACGATCGTGCAACCAGCGGCCAATGCCGGGCCCCATTTCCACGCGACCATCAGCATCGGGAAATTCCAAGGGATAATCTGGCCGACGACGCCGACCGGCTCGCGGCGGGTGTAGCAAAAATATTCGCCGCGGACCGGAATCGTCTGGCCGTGGATCTTGTCGGCATAGCCGGCGTAGTAGCGGAGCACGTCGAGCACGAAGGGCAGGTCGCCGCCACGGGCTTCGCGAATCGGCTTGCCGTTGTCGAGCGATTCGAGCGCGGCCAGTTCGTCGATTTCCTCTTCAATCAGATCGGCTAATTTGTACATCAACCGGCCGCGATCGCGGGCATCCATCCGGCCCCAGGGACCCTTGTCGAGCGCCTTTCGGGCGGCGGCCACGGCGAGATCGATATCGGCCGCATCGCCTTCGGCCACTTGCGTAATGACTTCTTCGGTGGCGGGATTGATGGTTTCGAAGGTTTTGCCGCTGACGGCGGGCTGCCATTGGCCGCCGATGAAGCATTGGTTTTGATGGATTTTCGGCTGTTGGCGCGGTTCGGTCATCGTGGCCATGAGTCACCTCTGGGGGTGAAAATGCCGCTCGGCGGAAAAACCGAGAACGGCGAAGTAGATCAGACGAAAGGCTATAGCGCTTGGGCGCAACATTCCCCGCTTGCACCAGAATTCTAATGCGGCGGTCTACACCCCGGCAAGGCGGCGTTCTCGAAGTCCGGCCGGCTCGCCACTATAATTTCTTTGCCGCGAGGTCGTGAGCCCAGAGGAAGCAATGGCAACAAAAAAGATAACCAAACGCGAGCGTGGCCCGAGCATACCCCTGAGCGCAGTCGTGTATTGCGAGGGGGGGTTGGCTGGCTCATTGTCTTGAATTGGATATCGTCGCCGATGCCGATACTCCTGAAAAAGCGATGGAAGACGTGATGGAACTGGCGACATTGCAAGTGGCCGTCGCAGCCAAAGAAGGCGAATTGGAATCAGTCTTTCGACCGGCGCCGCCCGGGTTCTGGAAAATGTTCTGGATGAGGGCGGCGCGCAACTCGCCACGAAGGCCGGAACGCCCGGTCGAACGCTTCGAGATGCGCCAACTCGAATTGGTTTGAGGTCCCACGGGACGGAAAACCCCACTCCGTTACCGCGAACTCCGCACCATTCTGAAGAGATTCGGCAACAGCGAGGATAAATCCCGCGGAAAGGGATCTGAACGGATGTTCGTGGGCATTGTCGCTGGCCGCACGGTCCGCTACCCGACGAAATGCCATAACGAAGGAGACATAAAACCTGTCCCGGTGATCAACGCAATCCGTCGCCATTTCCATCTCACGGAAGCCGATGGAGTTAGCGACGACCGGTTCTATGGCCGGACTTAGTTGGCCTGGGCCATTTCGTCTTGAATCAGGCGCTCGCCGCCCGTAGCGATTTTGGCAGCGGGAAATAGACATCTTCTTCGCGCAGCGTGCGATGCTCGACCGTGGCGGCGAATTTTTCGCGCAATAGCTCGATGCACTCTTCGACCGCCGATTCCGGGGCACTCGCGCCGGCCGTGATCAACACCGTCTCGTCGCCATTGAACCAACCGAGATCGACTTCCGCCGCCCCGTCGATGAGCCGGGCCGGAATGCCCGACTCGCGGGCCAACTCAGCCAGCCGCTGACTATTGGAACTGTTGACACTGCCGAGCACGAGGCAAAGATCGGTTTCGGCGGCCAATTGGCGGAGGGCTTCCTGACGGTTCTGCGTGGCGTAGCAAATGTCTTCCTTCGGCGGCCCGATGATCTCGGGAAATCGCTGCTTGAGCCGAGCGATAATCCGGTTGGCGTCGTCGACCGATAGGGTGGTTTGCGTCAGGTAGGCCAGCCGGGCGCCGGATGGGAAATTCAGCGAATCGACTTCTTCCGGCGATTGCACGAGCCGCATGGCCTCGGGGGCTTCGCCCATCGTGCCGAGCACTTCGTCGTGGCCTGCATGGCCGATGAGCAGAATCTTGTAACCCAGCCGAGCAAAACGAACCGCTTCCAGATGGACTTTGGTGACCAGCGGGCAGGTGGCGTCGATGGCGCGGAGTTGTCGCGCAGCGGCGGTGGCCCGAACCTCCGGCGAAATTCCATGGGCCGAAAACAGCAGCCGCGAACCTTCCGGCACCTCGGCCAGATCATCGACGAAAACCGCCCCTTCTCGCCGAAATCGCTCGACGACGTAGCGGTTGTGGACGATCTCATGGAAGACATAGATCGGAGTGCCGAACAGGCGGATGGCTTGATCGAGCGTGTCGATCGCCATATTCACTCCGGCACAAAACCCGCGCGGACTGGCCAGCAAGATTTTCATTCCACATCGCTCCGAAGTTGTTGTCAGACTAAATCATAAATTCGCTTGCGGGGGCCGTCCACGTTGGATTAGGTTGAGTGGCTGGGGGAAAGGCCTGAGCGGCGGCGAACTGGCGGGCCAAGTGCTGGGACATTAACCGCCGCCGTGGCCAGCATTTTCACGGGGAAATTCATCGAAAATCGGCGCCGCAGCGCGACACTTTTCGCGCTGTGTGGGGTTAAAGGGTTGAGTGGGGGCGTGCGAGGCTCCCAGCAGCCGCTCGGGGCGGTCGTTGGGCTTTGAACGAAGTAGTTTCTGGAACAGAACGATTGCGAAGGGGGGAAATCCGATGCAGACAAAGATTGGCTGGTTGGGCGTGCTTTTGGCGGGGCTCGTGGCGGGGACTCTGATGTCGAATAGCTCGGCTCAAGCGGCCGCTGCGACAACCCCCACCCATCATCGTCATCACCATATCCACGGCAAGATCACCGCAGTGAGTTCCACTTCGATCACGATCACCGTGCACCACCATCACAAAAAGGGCGCGAACGCCGCTGCCCCCGCGACCGAAAGCAAAACATTCGAGATCTCGAACGCGACAAAGGTTGTCATGGTCAGTTCGACCGGCAAGACGGCCGGCTCGGTGTCCGAGCTGCAAGTCGGCCAGCATGTCGCCATCGGCGAACATAACGGCACGGTCCACGAAATCGCCGTTCTCTCCGGCCATCATCACCACAAGAAAAAGGCGGCGGCCTGAGGCGGATCAAGCGGAAATCGGCAGCATAATTTTGAACCGCGCACCTCGGCCGCCGATTTCGGCGGCCGGGTTGCTTTCGACCTCGATTCGACCGCCATGCTGGGTGACGATGCGCCAGCATTTCGAGAGCCCCAATCCCAAGCCGCGGCCGGCTTCCCGGCCCGAATAGAATGGGTCGAACATGTGGGCACGGATTTCGGCGGAGATTCCGGGCCCGTTGTCGGCAACGACGATTTCCGCCATGGCGGCAGACGTTCGCGAGCTGCCCGGCACAGCCCGCACGCCGACTTCGATTCGCCCGCCATCGGCCAATGCCTCGAGCGCATTGATCACGAGCGCCCGAACCGCGGCCCGCAGATGAACCGGGTCGACCCTGGCTTCGACGGGCGAATTGGGGCCGACGAACACCAGCTCCGTGTCTTGCTGGGCGGCTTCGTCCGCTAGCCGGCGAATCAGGTCCTCGAGCAGTTCGACAAGGTTGACGGTGTGCGGCTGCAATTGCGGCGGCCGGGCGAAGAGCATCATGTCGGCGATCATTTCGTGGGCCCGAAAAGCCTGGCTGTTGATCGCCGCCAGCCGCCGTCGCCGCTCGGGATCTTTTTCCTCTTGCAAGAGCGTCTGAGCGCGGGCCGAGATATTCGCCAGCGGATTGTTCAATTCATGGCTGGCGCCGTAGGCCAATTCCTTGAGTGCATCCAGCTTGGCCTGTTCGACTGCCGCGTCGAAGCGCTCTTCCAACTCGGCGAGCCGGCGAAGCCGGGCGACAAGGTCGGGAAATTCGGCGATCAGGCCGTTGATTGCGGCGCTCGAGCGATTGCGATCAGGGCCGGCGACCGAACCCGGACGGGCCGCGTCGCCGTCGCCCTCGGATTCGGGCAAAGCGCCGATTGCCGCCAGCGCCTCTGCCAATCGCTCGATCAACGCGCGATCGTTCATGGCGGGCTGGGAAAGAGGATGTTCAGCCCCGAAAGCCCAGGGAAGGCCGGGCGAAACGCTAGCCAATGGTAAACACGATGGCGGCCTTCCCTGGGCTTGGGCGCACGATCAACAGGCGCTTGCGCCACGCTGCACTTGCGGCAAGCAGTTCAACGGGCGCGAACTGGGTGCTGCTCATGCATTCCGATTATGACCGACTGGTAGCAGCACCTCAGCCGGTCGCCATCGCCTCGACATCGAGCAGATGGCAAATCCGATCCACCAGATGCTCCACTTCGAACGGCTTCTGCAAGAAATCATTCGCTCCGGACACTTTCAGATCTTCGACCTTGTCGGCCTCGATCATGCCGGAGATGCAGATGATGCGCACATCGTCCATCGTCGCGTCGCTGCGCACCCGCTGGCATACTTCCTTGCCGTTGATGTCGGGCAGCATGATGTCGAGCACGATCAGGTCGGGATGATATTCCTTGACCATCATGCCGGCATCGAAACCGTTGTTGACGCTGCGCACTTCGAAGCGCCCGTCGCGCTGCAGCACGTCGACAATCAGTTCCACCAGTTCTTCATCGTCGTCGACGACCAGGATTTTGCGCTTGCCGCTTTCCAACGCGTCGGTCGGAATGCCGTTGTCGCGCATGAACAAGTAGAGCTGATCGCGGGGGATGCGGCGGAAGCGGCTTCCCGGAACGCGAAAACCTTTGAGTTGGCCAGAGTCGAAGCAGCGAATGATTGTCTGCTGGCTAACCTTGCAAATCTTCGCCGCTTCGCCCGTCGTAAAAACTGTCTTCATCTGCGAACCACCCCTCTCCCTAGCCGATGGTGCAGCTAGTCTAAGCGGGACTTTCAATGCCAACCCGTCCACGAGCGGCGAGAAAGTTCCTAGTCCTCCATGTCACGCTAGACGCGGCAAATCCACCCATTAGATGGGGGTTGATTGGCCTTTTTCGGAAAATTTCGCCCTGCGAGCATCAGAAGCACTGCAATAATCGCAGCAGAACTCGCCGTCAGGCTACCAAGCTTGCCAGAATTGCCATCGACGCCCAATTATAGCCATCTACCAGGACGAGTCAATATCGATCTATTTGGCGCAACCGTCAAACAACTAACAGTTTACGCAAAAGCCGCGAAACATACCATTTTCAGGCCAGTGCTGGTCGTCAGAAAACCAGACGGGGCGAATTTAAGCCGCAACAGACACCGCGCCCCCAGGAAAACACGAGCCTTTTGAACGGAAAAAACTCGCGAACGACGAACTGCGGCTTCCCGCTAGCCCCGCCGACCCGATCCCTCCAAATGAACCAGCAGCAAGGCCATGTCGGCCGGCGTGATTCCGCTAATCCGGCTGGCCTGTGCAAGGCTCAGTGGCCGAACGCGGGTGAGCTTTTCTCGGGCCTCGGTCCGCAACTGAGTGATCGAGGCGAAGTCGAATGCCGGCGGAATTCGCTTGTCGGCCAGCCGCTGTTGCCGGGCCACGTCGATCTCTTGGCGGGCCACGTAGCCTGCGTATTTCACGTCGTATTCGACCTGCTTCGCAGCCGCCGGAGAGATGGCTTGCAGTGCCGGCAGCCTCGCTGCCAATTCGGCCCAAGAAATCTCCGGCCGCCGCAGCAATTGAAGCAGGCTGCCATCCTCATCGCGAGCCGACGCAAGCAATTCCAGCGCACGGCGAATTTCCGCCTCTTTCGCCGCTAACCGTTGGCAACGTGGATCATCGATCAGGCCGATGCTCGCGGCCATCGGCGAAAGCCGGCGATCGGCGTTGTCTTGGCGCAGCGAAAGTCGATATTCGGCCCGACTGGTGAACATGCGATAGGGCTCGTCGACGCCGGTTGTCACCAGGTCGTCGATCAACACGCCGATATAAGCTTGCTGCCGGCTGAGCACGAGCGGCTCTTTGTTCGTTAGCGCGAGCGCCGCATTGATGCCGGCCATGAGCCCTTGGGCGCCGGCCTCTTCGTAGCCCGTAGTGCCATTGATCTGCCCGGCAAAATAAAGCCCGCCGACGCGCTTCGTTTCCAAGCTTGGCCAAAGCTGCTGCGGCGGAGCGAAGTCGTATTCCACGGCGTAGCCGTAGCGCATGATCTCCGCCCGCTCGAGGCCCGGTATCATGCGAAACATCGCATCCTGCACGTCGCGTGGCAAACTGGTGGACACGCCGTTGACATACACCTCGCGCGTGTTCCGTCCTTCCGGCTCGAGAAATAGTTGGTGGCGATCCTTGTCGGCAAACCGGACGACCTTGTCTTCGATCGACGGGCAATAGCGCGGACCGCGGGAAACGATCTGGCCGGAATACATCGGTGCCCGATGCAGATTGGCGCGGATCAAATCATGAACGGCCGTGTTGGTGTGCGTAATCCAACACGGAAGCTGCGACTGCGCGATGCGATCGGTGAGAAAGCTGAACGGCTGCGGGTCGTCGTCGCCCGGTTGAAGTTCGGTGCGGGAATAGTCGATCGTGCGGCCGTTGAGGCGAGCGGGGGTGCCGGTTTTGAATCGCCGCAGTTCGAAACCCAATCGGGCGAGCGAGCCGCTAATGCCGGCGGTGGTTCCCTCGCCGGCTCGTCCGCCGGCCGTTTGGGTCGTGCCGGTGTGCATGATCGCTTGCAGGAATGTGCCGGTGGTGAGCACGACCGCTTGGGCGCGATAGATGGCATCGCCGCGCACGCGAACGCCGACGATCCGCGTTTGTTCGCCCATGGTTTCGGTCAGCAGTTCTTCGACCACTTCTTGGCGCAACACGACATTCGGCTGCTCTTCGACAATCCGCTTTACTTCGAGTTGGTAAAGTTTTTTGTCGGCTTGGGCGCGCGGGCTGTGCATCGCCGGACCCTTGCGGCGATTGAGCAGCCGGAACTGGATGCCGGTTGCATCGATGGCCTGTCCCATCGCGCCGCCGAGGGCATCGATTTCGCGAACGATTTGCCCCTTGGCGATTCCGCCGATCGCCGGATTGCAGCTCATCTGGGCCACGGTGTCGCAATTGGTCGTCAGCAGCGCCGTTCGCGCGCCCAATCGCCCCGCGGCCAGCGCAGCCTCCGTGCCAGCGTGCCCCGCGCCGACAACCAGGATCTCGTAATCGTAGGAAGGCATAGGGGCGAGGGGCGAGGGGCGAGAACAGTACGACGCAATGAAGCCAATTCACGATTCACGCCATAATATCAGCCGCGTGTGCATGCGGCCACGGCTCCGATTCGGCAACCGCTTCGTCCCTATCCCCTAACCCTATCCCCTACCCCTACCCCTATCCCCTAACCCTAGCTGGCCTCTCACCCTACGCTATAATTCGTGCACTTCGGCGATCCGCACACGAGTCGGTCAAAAAGGAGTCGGCCATGTCGAGCACGATCGTGATCTTCGGCGCCTCGGGCGATCTGACGAGCCGCAAGCTTGTGCCAGCCCTGTATATGCTCTTTCGCAAGCGTCGCTTGCCGGAATCGACGCGGATCGTCGGCTTCTCGCGATCGAAATTCTCGCACGACGCGTGGCGCTCGAAGCTCGCCGACACCACGGCCGAATTCGCCGGCAAAGAGTTCGACAAAAATTCTTGGAACGAATTCGCCAAGTCGATCTTCTACCATGCGGGCGATATCGGCCATCAAGACGATTTCCCCGCCCTCGGCCAAATGCTCGACGAACTAGAACAGGGCAAGAACACGACGCGGCTCTATTATCTTGCCATGGCCCCACAATTCTACGAGCCGGCAATCGAACATCTCGGCGCGGCCAAGATGGCCGACGAGGCGAATGGCATCCGCCGAGTGGTCATCGAAAAGCCGTTCGGCACCGACCTGGCAACCGCCCAGCACTTGAACGAAGCCGTGCACCGCGTGTTTTCCGAAAAGCAGGTCTATCGCATCGATCATTATCTCGGCAAGGAAACGGTGCAGAATGTGTTGGTGCTGCGATTCGCCAACACGATTTTCGAGCCGGTTTGGAACCGCAACTATATCGACCATGTGCAGATCACCGTGGCCGAGGAGGTCGATGTCGGGCGGCGCGGCGATTATTACGACTCGGCGGGCGTGATGCGCGACATGTTTCAAAACCACCTGCTGCAACTGATGATGATCACGGCGATGGAAGCGCCGGTGAAATATAAGGCCGACCCGGTGCGCGACGAGAAGGTGAAGGTGCTGCAGGCGATTCACGTGCTCTCGCCCGAGGAAGTCGCCCGCGACACGCTCCGCGGGCAATATCGCGGGTATCGCGGCAGCCCGGGCGTTGCCGAGAACAGCCAGACGCCGACCTACGCGGTGGTGAAGCTGGCGATCGACAACTGGCGTTGGCAAGGTGTCCCGTTCTATCTCCGCAGCGGCAAAGCGATGTCGTGCCGCACGACGCAAATCGTCATCCAATTTCGCCAGCCACCGCACATGTTGTTTGCCGACGGCCGCAGACGATACCGAGAAGAAGCGAATCGGTTGGTCATTCAGGTGCAGCCGGCCGAGGGAATCCAGTTGCAGTTTCAAACCAAAGTGCCCGACCAGGGAATGAAACTTCGGCTGACGGATTTGGATTTTAGTTTTTGCCGCGAATTTGCCGGTCAAATGCCGGAGGCTTATCAGCGACTGCTGCTGGATGCCTTGGCGGGAGATGCGAGCTTGTTTGCCCGGGCCGACGAAGTCGAATTGGCGTGGGGAATCATCGACCCGATCCTCGCCGCATGGCGCGACACGAACCGGCCGGCGCTATTGCCCTACGATCGTGATCTCTGGGGCCCCGAAGTCGCCACGACCTGGATGCAAGACCAAGCCTGCAACTGGTTCGACACCTGTCCCGTGCTAGGTTAAACAACGTAGCAGGCACACTCCGTGTGCCGTCTGCGCGAGCATTGCGGCTCGCGTCCAGTTTGGCGTTCAGGGCAAACTGCCGTTCTCGGTAGCGATGTCTTTTCAGGGACGTGTAAGGAAACAACGGTAGAAAAATAGAATTTATTTTTGAACGCAACGGCCCTTGTCGAGCCGGTATCCGGATGGGCAATGGGTTGCGTGAAATAACGTTCGCTTGCTAGCCGCATCCATTCGCAGAACGTACTGCTGGCCACGAGGGCCGTCGCTCAGGCAAAGCATCGCGTCCCAGTGCGACAGGAGCTGTGGACCGTAGAAAGACAATCCGCGAATGTTGACTGCCGTGGAAATGCAAATAAGCGTGACGTTATGCAATCGACAAAGATGCCGCATTCCGTCGAACGTTGAGCTATTCTTGCCTCGGTCGGCAGTTATAACCACCCACCGACGATCCCGCGCTAGCTCGGGAATAATATCAGGGTCTTTCCACTTGCCGTTCGGGCCGAACTTCTCGACGCAATGGACCGTCTCGGCAGCGATGCCCGCCAAGGCGATATGCGGTCTTAGATACGTATCAATTAGTTCAGGAGGAAGGCACTCGTCGATGAATAACCGACACTGGATGCTGGTCACGCAGCATTTCGCTTAGGCGGCGTTCTTGTTGGAGGCGTCTTCAGTAATTGCTGATATTCTAATGCTGCCCGGACGGCCGCAACTTCAACGCGATACAGCGTTGCTACGCGTTCAGGGCTCTTCTCTGCCAGCACGGCGTCCGCGAGCGTCTGGGCCTCGTAGCCGGAATCCTCCAGGTAAGGCTTGCCGAATCGAATTTGCGGGTCCATCACGATATTGTGGCGGTGGTGCTTAAATGCGACGTAGCGCGTTGCAACGCCATCCTCGCCGAATATCAGGTTGTGCGAAAATTGCCTGACAACCCTGCTGATAAGAAAATTGCCCCTGTGCTTGCCGGTCAATTGAACGCAGCGTTCGCTGATCGCGGCAAGTCGCTCTTGCTTCCATTCCGCGGCGTCGTGGCCCCTATCGGGAAGATAGATCGCAAGCTCGCACTTATTTGGGCGCGCTAGGTCTCCGAACACGAAAATGCCGTTTTCCACGGCAAGCGGATACTTGACCCCAAATTCTTCTTGCGCAGCCATGTACGCCGCGCGAATTTTTTGCAGCGGAATTCCGATTGATAGCCGGATTTCATTCACCGACAAGGATTGCGCGAAATCCAGAAATGTGACGATTCTATCGGAATCGGGCCCTAGCTGCGGACTCAACACCGGCTCGGCTTTTGCCGTACCGTAGAACCAACGAGAGAGCTTTTGCGTCGAGCAGCGCGCGTATAGGGCTGCCTCGCGCGGAGAATAAAGCCCAATCCCCAGCAATGTGTCGGGATCGTTTTTTGCCATCGGTCTGCTGGGCTTCAGTCGGGTTCCAATCGAACCTTCGCCATTGTACCGCGTCTGCTGTCTGTATGTACATCCCCAGATTATTTATCTGCCATCGCTGGTTCCTTTCTTCGGGAAATCGCGGAGGGCGGCCGCGTCTTGGCGGCGGCGGTGACTTTATAAGCCCGGCTAGGCATCGGCTTGCGCCGAATGGGTTCGACTCCCCCTCTTTCCGCTAGTCACGCCTGGGCTCGCGCACGGCGGCTTCGCTAGCCTGTTCCGCATCCACGCTGAGAGCTTGACGCCGGCTTTCGTCGCGCATCCTCGAATTGCTCCCGCTCCGTTTCTGTAAGGCGAAGCTGGCAGACCAGTCCCTTTGCCTCGGAAGGGTCGGGCACCGCGCTATGTGTGCCATCCGACGCGGGCCGACGTTCGCGCCTCAGCCAATTTTTCACCCGGCTGCCGCCGCCGGTTACAATCGGGATAGAGCCGAGGTCCCGCCGCACGGCGGCTAGCGCCTTGCCGCTCACGGCACCTCATCCTGTCCCCCACACTCTCGCCGTTCCGCGCCGATGTCTCTTCCGATCCGCACGTTGCCGATTCTCGAGCATTGGGATTGCCAGCAGTGCGGGCAGTGTTGCCGCGGGTCGATCGTTCGGCTGGATGACGACGATCTCGCCCGCTTGCGCGGGCAGCGATGGGACGAGCAGCCGGAGTTTCACGGCGTGCAAACCGTCGTTTCGCAAGGAATATTGTCGAAGACACACATGCTGGCCAAGCGGCCGGATGGCAGTTGCGTGTTTCTCACCGCCGAAGGCCGCTGCCGAATTCACGAACTGCACGGCGAAGAAGCGAAGCCGCGCATCTGCCGGCTGTTTCCCTTGCAGTTGGTCGCGCTCGACGACGTGGCCTTGCTCACGATGCGGCGAAGCTGCCCCTCCGCGGCCGCCGATGTCGGCCGGCCCGTTGCGAAGCAGCGCATCGAAGGAAAGCCGTATCAACTTTCCGACTATACGGCCGGCGCGCCGCCGAGAATTCTGCGCGGATTGCGGCGCAGTTGGCAAACCGCGCGGATCGTCGCTGCCGCGTTGGAACGTCTGGCGACCGATCGACGCTATCCGATGGTGCGGCGCTGGATCCACCTGTTGCAGTTCGGCCGGCTTTTGTCGGAATGCCGGCTGCGAAAACTGCGGGCCATGGATAGCCGAGCGCTCGGCGAACTGGTTCAAGTGTTCGAAGGGGCGGCGTTGGAAGAAGCGGGAGATTGGTTTCGCGAGCGGCAGCCGCCGAGCGCTCCAATGGCGGTGCTCTTCCGGCAGACGGCCGGCGAATATCTGCGATTGCATCCGCGGAGCCTGATTCAAGCCACCTGGCGGCAGCGGTTGGGAGTGGCGGGGGCCGCGGTGAAACTCGTCCATGGCCAGGGCGCTCTGCCGAATCTGATCGAGGGGTTTCCACCGGTCGATTTTGCCGACTTGGAACGGCCGCTCGGGGCGCTGGACCCGAAAACGATTGCCCCGCTCGACGGATATTTCGAATCGCTCGTCGCATCCTGGCGGTATGCGCGGCTCGGCTACGCCGATTGGCCGATGCTCGAAGGGATTCGCTCAGCCGCGCTGTCCTATGCCGTCGCACTGTGGCTATGGCGCTGGGCGTCCGGACGCGAAGGAATCCAACCCCAAGAAATCATTCCGATCATCGGCTGCTTGGATCGTGGGATGGGCTACGTGCCGCTATTGAGTGCCCGGCATCGCCGGAGAGTGGCAACGATCGCCTACGACGGGAGCCTGCAACGGCTGGTGGCTTGGTATGCGAGATAGATCGAGATAGATGTTGTTTGAAATGCCCGTCGAGACTCACAGCTAGATTCGGTATGGTTCCGCGTCGGCGGTCTTCAGCGTCATGCCATGGCCGGGACGGGATGTGTCGGGCGAGAGAGCGCCGTTGCGCGGGTCGAGCGATCCGTCGAAAAGCATGCGAGCGATGCGATTGTGGTCGTGGAAGTATTCGACATGCCGGAGGCACGACACGGCGCAAGCGACGTGGGCGTGCAACTGCGGAGCGCAGTGGGCCGATAGCGGCATTTCATAAGCCTCGCACAGCGCCGCCACTTTGAGAAAGCCCGTGTAGCCGCCGCAGCGCGTGGCGTCGGCCTGAAGGCAATCGAGGGCCCCGGCGTCGAGCAGGCGGCGGAAATACGCGGGCGTGTCGCCATATTCGCCTGCGGCAATGTCCATGCCGGCCGGTCCGCGATCTCGCAATAGCCGCAATCCCGCCACATCGTTCGACGGCCGCGGCTCTTCGAACCACGACACCTGAAAATCTTCGGCGAATCGTTCGGCCAGGGCGAGCGCTTGCTTCCGCGAGTATGCCCCGTTGGCATCGACGAACAATTTGATATCGGCTCCGATTGCATCGCGGGCAGCGCCGACACGGCGCAAATCGGCCTCGGGTTCACGGCCGACTTTCATTTTCACCCGCCCGATTCCCTCCGCCGCCCAGCCGCCGAGCTGCTCCGACAGGCGGCGGAGCGTGTAGCTGGTAAAACCGCCGCTGCCATAGATGGGGGCCGCGCTGCGAACGGCGCCGAACAAGTCGACCAGCGACGTGCCGAGCAATTTCGCTTTCAGATCCCAGAGCGCGATGTCCACCGCCGCCACAGCCATCGAGCCGGCGCCGGGCAGGCCGACGTTGCGCAGGCTGTGGTTCATCGTCGCCCAGGCCCCTTCGATGGCCAAGGCCGACTGGCCGAGGATCTTATCGCGGAGAATGCCCGAGATCATACTGGCGGCAGCCGGAGCGGCGAAGGTCCAGCCCAAGCCGGTCGAACCGCCGGCGGCGACATGAACGACAACCACATCTGTGTGGTCCCATGTGAGCGTACCGTCGGATTCAGGCTCATCGGTCGGAACGCGATAAATCGCGAGGTCGAGCCGATCGATCTTGGGGACATCGTTCATAGTCGCACAATGCACGGCAATTCAGTTCACGACGCCCACGGAAAAATCTTTCCCTTCCCAATTCCCGGCGTCGAGCCAGTAGATGGTGAAGACGATCCGGGCGCCGGCGGCCAGCGATCGTATCGGCAGGTCGGCCACGTACATGCCGATGTCCGTATCGCGGGAATCGGTGTTCTCGGCGGTTTTCCAGCCATCG
The DNA here is from genome assembly GCA_036267355.1 of Pirellulales bacterium. Lineage (NCBI taxonomy): Bacteria > Pseudomonadati > Planctomycetota > Planctomycetia > Pirellulales > Pirellulales bacterium. The sequence continues at coordinate 56,571 of DATAWG010000050.1, forward strand.
GCGCTCCAGCGGATGCGGGCCGGGGCTTCGGTTTCGATCCGCAGGATGTGCCCCGCAGGAATGCGTTGAACCTGGGCGTCGAGCCGCCAGGGAGCATGTTTGCCGCGCGTCTTTTCCACCAAATAGCGTTCCACCGTTTGCGGCGGCGTGTCGAACACCTTGCCATCGGCAAGCGATCGGAGCAGTTTGACGTGCTCGGCATGCGCCCAAACGAGCGGCCGGGCCGATCCGGTCGGCCGGCCCGGAAACAGCTCTTTTTCCGGGATTGGCTCGCGATCCCAAACCTGCTCGGAAATCAGGCCCGAGTCGCTGGCCAGGGCTTCCATCGACTCGAGCAGCCGCCGGGCTTCACGCGTGCGGCCGGCGGCCAACTCGTAATGAGCCCGCTCCCCGGCAAACAGCGGCCAGACGCGCCCGACGCCGGTGCCGTCGAACGGGCTTCCGTCTTCGTGTTCGCCGTAGCCATCGTGATTATAGCGATGCCAGCACGGGCCTTTCGGCGTGTCGACCTTCAACACCGCATCGACCACTCGCACCGTGTTCACGATCCGCGGATCGCCGGCGGCTCGCAGGCCGAATCGCACGAGCGCCAGCGAATCGACGCTGACGATCGCATCGGCCGCGAACTCATTGTCGCCGGGCAGGTTCGGAATTTTGATCATTTCCTCGGTCAGCGGAATCCGCCCGGAAAGCCGTTCTTTGGGAGCGATGCGCACGTAGTAGCCGTCGACGCCGACTTTCTTGGCGAGAGCCGTTTGCTCGACGTAGGTCCACCTTTCGATTGCATCGTTCCAAGCGTCGGCCGTCTCGCGAAGGTAGGCGGCGAGTTTCGGCTCGTTGTTTCCCGCGGCCATTTCCGCGGCGACCAGCAGCGCCGCGATCATGGCCCCCAGGGTGTACGCGGTCAGGCCGGCGTCTTCTTCCCAGCGATCTTCCTGCGTCGACGGCCCATGCCGCACGATATAGCCGGCCGCCTTGCGAACCATTAGCCACAGCCGGTCGAGTTCGCCGGGCTGGATCTTCTCGTGCCGGCGGGCCAGATCGAGCAGCAAAATGGGACTAGCGACTTCATCAAGCTGAATGCCTTTCCAGAATTCGGTTCCGTCGAGCCACATGTTTTGCGGCCAATGGCCGTCGGCTTCTTGCGTCGTTTCGAAAAATCGCAAAGCCCGCAGCACTTCGTCGGTCGCGCCGGCGGCGATCAGGGCGCTGGCGGTTTCGTAGGCGTCGCGCGGCCAGACGACGTGGTAGCCGGCTTTATCCTTGTCGCCATGGATTTCGCCCCAGGGGTCGGACAGGCTGGCGATGGTGCCTCCCTGAAAATCTTTGGATTCGTGTGTCGCCAGCACGGCCGTGCTGGTGCGGTAGGCCGAGCTATTGGCTTTTTCGCCCGAGTCCAAATGATCCAACGTTTTTTGCCAACCCGTCCATTCTTTCACGTAGCGCTCGAGGGCCGCATCGAAGCCGTGGTTCAGGCTCGCTCGAGCCCGATGCGCCGCCTCGCTCGAATTTCGGCCAAAGCCGAGCGCCAGCACGAATTCTTTCTCTTCGGAGAGATCGATTTCGCCCACGAGCGCGACGTTGCCGTCGTCGGCCCGATCGTATTTGCAAGTGAGTTGCTTGTGTTCGTGGAGGTCTTGCCAACCGTCGGACACACCGACGTATCCCGCCGAGCGGTGCAGCCATGCGGCCGAGCAGGCCAGGGCGAGGGCAAAACCTTCGCGATCCGCCATCAGCATGGGGATTCCTTTGAAATCATCAAGGAAGGCGTTGTTGCCGGCGCCCCGGTCCTCCAAGTGCGGCGCCAATAGCGCGTACAGGTGATAACGCGATGGCGATCCGCGCATCGCCCTGAATCGGATTTGCTGCAAGATTGAGTGTCGCCAAGGGTCGGCCACGATCGTCTTCTCGATCGTATAGTGGCCTTGCTTGCAGGCATTCGTGATTTGGAAGGCGGGAATGCCGTGGCCCAGCCACAGAACGTTGGACTGCGTGTCGGTTTTCTCCTCGGAGAAGAACGAATCGCCGTCGGTGACAATCATGCCCAGATCGCGCGCCGCCGCGGAATCGATGCGCGGGTAGAAGATTTCGCCCAAGATGCCGTGATGGGTCGTGAACCACACATGGCTGGCAAGATTTCTCGCCGTTCCCACGCTTGTCTTTTGACTGGTTGTCCAATGGGGTTTGGCGCCTGGTTTTCCCGGCGCTTGCGGAGAGTGAATCATGTGAAGTTCGTCTGCCATGGTTGCCATCAAATTCACTCCGTCGCGCCCGATGCAGTTTCACCGGCGGCTAGCGCCTTGCCGCTCACGTGCAAGCGCTGGTTAGCGGCAAGGCGCTAGCCGCTGGTATTTGGCGCGCCGATTTCAGCTTCCGGCAAAAGCGATCGTCGTGATCAGCGCGTTTTCCGCTTGCCGTGAGTCGAGCCGCGTGTGTTGCACGACGATCGGCACGTCGGACTCGATCAGGCTCGCATAGTTGGTTTCGTGCGGGATCGGCTCGGGATCGTCGAGATCGTTGAACCGCAAGTGCATCGTGCGGCGGGCCGGCAATGTCTTCTTATACGGGCCCGCCGGCTCGCGATCGGAAAAGAAAATCGTGATCTCGACCTGGGCATCCTTGTCGCTCACATTCAGCAAACAGGCGGTTTCGTGACTGGTCATGGCCGGCTCGGGTCCATGACTCCAGCCGGGAATATAACCCTCCGCGATCGCCCAGCGCTTCGAACCGATGGGGTCAGGCATTTGATTTGCGACTCCGGGCCAAAACAGGAACGGCATTTGTGCGCGTAGTAGTGCAAAACAAGTGCCGCCTGCCGAAGGGCTGAAGTTCGCGACGGCAGCGTGCAAACCAACGTCGACTAGCATCCGCCACTGGCCGACTTCGCTGGCCAGTGGCACACGCGTCGTTGCTTCCGTGCGCGGCGCCGGCTTGATCGCGGAACAAGCACGCCGGTCACCCTGGAACCGAATTCGAGCGTTGCGGGCGCAGTCGTTCGCTAGCCAACATCGCAGAAGGTGTGGATGATGGACAACTTCATTCGCTTTGTGGGGCCGGGTCGGGCCGTCGAAGTGTTCAACGTCCGGCTGGTCGGGCTCAACGCACAGACGGGAATGAAGATCGTCTTTACGCTTCTGTTCATCTTTTTTCTGTGGGCGTTGAATTGGTGTCTGAAAAAGATCGCTACGTTAGCGCTGCGCGGCCGGTTCAATCGCCGGGCCGGTTTTTGGACCAGCCAAACAATCCACCTCGTGCTGGCGGCGTTGTTTCTGCTGGCATTGATTTCGATCTGGTTCGACAATCCCAGCCAACTGACGACCGTATTCGGCCTGTTTTCCGCCGGTTTGGCCGTGGCTCTGCAAAAGGTGATCACTTCGCTTTCCGGCTATTTCGTGATTCTCCGCGGCCGGACATTCAATATCGGCGATCGGATCGTGATGGGGGGCGTGCGCGGCGACGTGATCGGCTTGGGATTCATTCAGACGACCATCATGGAGATGGGCCAACCGCCGGCCGAGCAAGCCGACGAACCGGCGATGTGGGTCCGCAGCCGCCAATACACCGGCCGGCTCGTGACGGTGACGAACGACAAGATCTTCGAAGAGCCGGTGTTCAACTACAGCCACGAATTCCCCTATATCTGGGAAGAGATGATGCTCCCGGTCGGCTATACGGCAGATCGTGATCGGGCGGAGCAGATCTTGCTCGACGTGGCCAAGAAGCACACCGAGAAGATCAGCGATCTTGGCGCGGATGCGGCCAAAGAGCTACGCCGCCGCTATCCGGTCGATATCGACGACTGGGAGCCGCGCGTCTATTGGCGACTGACGGATAATTGGCTGGAACTGACCGTGCGCTTTCTCACGCGCACGCACGACATCCGATCGCTAAAGGATCGCATGTCGCGCGAGATCATCAAATCGCTTGACGAGGCACATATCGGCATCGCGTCGTCGACCTACGATGTCGTCGGATTCCCGCCGCTGAAAATCGATCTCGACGCGGCCACCATCGATCGCCTTCGGCCATCGAAGGCAGATCCGCAATCCAACGCAGACCAGAGCGTGAAAGAAGATCAGCCGTCGGACGGCAATTCGCAGCCGGCCAAGCGCTAGTGTCGTGTCTGCGGAATAGCGTGCTGGATCAAACACGCCACGGCGGGCTCGGTGGTTAGCCCGATCGCCGTGATCAATGCGGCATGTAGTTTGCATTGCCACTGCCACCTTCCGTTTCCAGCGAAATCCAGCGACTTATCAACAATCCTCGGTCCTGCCATGCGCCGACAACCGCTTCGACTCGGCCAATGGGCGTTTTGGTGGACCGGGCTTTTTGCGCTTTATCTGCTGCTGATCGTCAAGCTTCAGTGGCAGGAATTGAGCGTGGCGGTGTTCATCACGGCGACGGCGGCAACTGCGGCGTGGCTTTCCGGGCGGGCGGGAAAATTGCGCTACCGCCCGCATTTTCATTGGCTCCGCTTCGCCGCCCGGCTGCCTCCCAAGGTCGTCGTCGATTGTGCCACGGTGATCGGCGCATTGTGGCCGCGACTGGCGCGGGGCAAACGCTTGCAAGGCGTGGTGCGCGAGGTGCCATTTAAGCCCGGCGGCAATGGCCCCGTTTCAAGGGCTCGTCGAGCGCTTGTGGTCGCGGCCGTTTCGCTGGCCCCGAACACATTTGTCATCGATCTCGACGCGGAGCGCGGCGTTCTCATCGTCCATCAACTCGTTCCCTCGAAAGAACCGCCGGGGCACGGCGATCGCGAGTGGCCGCTATGAATGTCTGGCTGTGGGCAGCGCTGGCGTTGATGCTGGGCCTCGTGCCCTGCGGCTGGGTTTGCGTGCGCGCGGCGACCATCGATCGACTCGTCGCGGTGGAATTGGCCGGCACGATCGCGGCTTCCGTGGTGATGCTGCTCGCGGAGGGCTACGAGCGGCGGGTGTTGTTCGACGTTGCGCTCGGAATCGCGCTGCTTTCATTTCCGTCGGGATTGGTGTTTGCCCATTTCTTGGAGCGCTGGCTATGACCGGCAGCGAAACCGCCGTGGCAATTGTGCTGGCGCTGGCCGTGATCGGCGAGTGGCTTGCCGTGATCGGCCTGGCGGCGATGCGTTCGGTGTACGGCCGGCTGCATTATGCGGGACTGGCGACGCTTGTCGGGCCGCCGCTGATCGCCGCCGCCGTGGCCATTCATCATTCTTCGGCCGAGGCCGTGATCAAAGCCGTGTTGACCGCGTTGGCGCTACTGATCATTGCGCCGGTGTTGACGCATGCCACGGCGCGGGCCGCGCATACGCGTCAACAAGTTTCCTCGCACGAAGGAGGCGAACCATGAACCCCTTGGCCGCGACAAGCCTGCTGTTGGTCGCGCTCGGCGGCACTGCGGTCGTGCTCACGCGCGATCCGGTCCGGCAGGCGATCGCGCTGAGCTTCTACGGATTGCTGCTGACGCTATTGTTTCTCGTGCTGCAAGCGCCGGACGTGGCGCTATCCGAGCTGGCGGTCGGGGCAGCGGCATTGCCCGTGATCCTGTTGGTCAGCCTGTCGAAAGTCGGGCCTCAGAAGCAATGAGCGATCGAACTCGCAAACTGCTGTTTTTCGCTTCGGCCGCGGGATTCGGCGCCTTCTTGCTTTGGGCGCTGGCCGGTCTGCCGCGCTTTGGCGACTATCGCGGCGCATACGGGCGGGCGATCAATTCGCTCGGCGTTCCCGCTCGGCATGTCACCGACATGGCCACGGCGATCAACTTCGATTTTCGCGGTTTCGACACGCTTGGCGAAGAATACATTTTATTTGTCTCGGTGACCGGCTTGGCGCTATTGCTTCGTCGGATGCGCGGCGAAATCGAAGATGCGCCGCTGGAATTCGCGCCCGATCGCCAGGTGAAGCCGCGCGGCGACTGCGTCGGCGGCTTGGGGCTATTGCTCACTGGCGCCACGAATCTGTTCGGGCTGTATATCGTGGTGCATGCGCATCTCACGCCAGGCGGCGGCTTTCAGGGCGGGGCGATTCTCGGCACCGCTTGCCTGCTCGTCTACCTGGCGATCGGCTATCGCGTGTTTCGCACGATCTCGCCCAAGTCGCTGATGGAATCGGCCGAGTCGATCGGCGCGGGCGGTTACGCCGCGATCGGCATCGCGACGCTGATCGCCAGCGGCGCGTTTCTTGCCAATTGTTTGCCGCTGGGAAAGACGGGCAATCTTTTCTCCGGCGGCACGATCCCGGTGATCAATCTCGCGGTCGGGCTCGAGGTCGCCGGCGGATTCATTCTCATGTTCGCCGAATTTCTCAAAACGACCCGGCGCCCTGCCGAGTCGCGCAAACCATGAACTATCTCCCCTTCGCAGTGACCGCTTGGCTGTTTGTGATCGGCGCCTATGGCATCGTTACCAGCCGAAACCTGATCCACTTGATCGTTTGCCTCTCGGTCATTCAATCGTCGACGTATGTGCTGTTGCTTTCGATCGGATACGTCGCCGGGGCGGGGCCGCCGGTGTTCGCCAATGTGCCGCCCGGCACGCCCGCGGTCGATCCGATCGTGCAGGCAATGGCGCTGACGGACATCGTCGTCGGCGCGACGGTGACGGCCCTGCTTCTGGCGATGGCGGTGCAGGTTCACAAGCATTTGAAAACGCTCGATCCTCGGCAAGACCGGCCGATGGAGGGTTGAATGAGCGCGCTTGGACCGCTGGCGGTCGCGATTCCGCTGTTGGTCGCGGCCATTCTCACTGCAACCGGCGCCATTGGCTTGCGCAGGCTCCGCGATGCGATCGCCGTGCTGACGGCCATCGCCGTGGCAATCTTCTGCGGCATCCTGCTGTTCGGTTCGCGCGATGCGACGATCGTCTATTGGTTTGGCAATTGGCGGCCGCACGGCGGCGTGGCGATCGGGATCGACTTCGCCATCGATCCGCTCGGGGCGGGCATCGCGCTGTTGGCGGCACTGCTGACGACGGCGTCGTTGATTTATTCCTGGTGGTATTTCGACACCGCCGGTTCGCTCTTCTCGACGCTGATGCTCGCCTTTCTGGCGGGCATGGTCGGCTTCGCCCTCTCCGGCGATTTGTTCAACATGTTCGTATTCTTCGAACTGATGGGCGCCGCCGGCTATGCCCTGACCGGATTCAAAATCGAAGAAGAGCCGGCTTTGATGGGCGCGTTCAGCTTCGCGGTGGTCAACACGCTCGGTGCGTTTCTGGTGTTGATCGGCTTGGGGCTATTGTACGGCCGCACCGGGGCCCTGAATTTGGCCCAAATCGGCCGCGCTCTCGACGGACATCCGGCCGATGGATTGGTGATTGGGGCCTTTGTGTTGATCGCCAGCGGATTCGGGGTGAAAGCGGCCGTCGTGCCGCTCCATTTTTGGCTCGACGATGCGCATGCCGTGGCGCCGTCGCCGGTGTGCGTGCTGTTTTCGGGCGTGATGGTCGAACTGGGGCTCTACGCGATCGCCCGAGTTTATTGGAGCGTTTTTGCCGGCGCGTTCGAGCCGAGCCGCGACGCGATCCGCGGCATCGGCGTGGGCGTCGCGACGGCGACGGTTCTGGTCGGCGGCGTGATGTCGTTCTGCCAAAGCCATCTCAAACGGCTGTTGGCGTTTTCGACGATCAGCCACGTCGGCATGTTTCTGCTTGGAATGGCGATGCTCTCGCCGCTGGGGCTTGCCGGTGCGGCGCTCGAAATCGGTGGGCACGGCGTGATCAAGGGAGCGCTGTTCCTGGGGGCGGGCATCTTGCTGAACTGCTTCGAAAGCGTCGACACCAACCAGCTTCGCGGCCGCGGTCGGCGGCTTCCAATCCTGGGCACGCTCATGGCAATCGCCGCCGTTGCGCTCTGCGGATTTCCCTATCTGGGATTGAACGGCGGCGAAGGAATCGCCGTTCGCGCGGCCGAGCATCAGCATCTTGGATTCATTTCCTACGTGATGCTTTGCGGCTCGATCCTCACCGGCGGCGCAGTGCTGCGGGCATTGGCCGAGGTGTTTTTGGGACTAGAGGCGAAACAGCCGGAAGCCCACAGAACGCCGAGCCACGAAAATAGGGAAGTCGATCAGAAATTCAATCGGCCACCGATCGTCATGCTCGCGCCAATGGTGCTTCTGCTGGCGATCGGTGTTGGTCTCGGCACGGTGGCGGGCGTCGAGAAGGCGGCAAATGGCGGGGCCCGAATGTTCGTCGATCACCCGGGCTACGCCTCCGCGGTTTTGGATGGAACACACGCGGATCGCACTGTCCTATCTGCTGCAAACGACCGCTCAGCGGGTGAATCGGACCAAACCGACCGTTGGCCGGCGATCCTCCACGGCTTGCTGGCCACCGGCGGCGCGGTCCTGCTCGCCGTCCTGTCGGTGTTCCGTGGTCGGATTCCCCATGCGATCCGCCGCTCGAGCCGTGCGATCTTCAGCCCGATCTTGCGCCCCCTGCGCTCGCTTCACAGCGGGCACATCGGCGACTATGTGGCGTGGCTGCTTTTCGGAGTCGCTTTATTCGGCGGCTTGATGGCCGTCTTCTGCCGGCGGTGAGTGTGTTGCGCCGTGTGTGAAGGCGCGTGCCACTTTTGGCCGCCGGCCGGTTGTTTACGGCGGATTATTCATGGCGCCACACTAGCCCGAAGCGTAAGCGAGGGGGCCACCGAGGCTTACCCTCGCTAACGCTTCGGGCTACCATATCGCAGCGTGTGGCGAATTCCCGGCGCCATGAGTAATCCGGGTTAGGGCGAACCTTGCAGTTTGACGCGCAATCGTCGAAATCGAGGCGTGACCGATCCTGCGCTCGCTCGATAGCGGCCACGCCGGCGCCTACGTGGCACGGCTGCTTTTCGGAGTCGCCCTACTCGGCGGCTTGATGGCCGTCTTCTGCCGGAAGTGAATCGATCTCAGGCCGCGTCAGCACATCGGCGGCCGCGCCGGCAGGCCTCCAAGATCCTTCTCGCCAGCGATTCAGGTTCGCCACGGCGCGATCGCGCCGGACACGATGATCACGGGAAAGGCGAAGCGGAGACCGCCATCGAGCGTTGCGCTAATGCCAAGCTTATCCACGCCGATATCCGCTTCCACGGCTTGGCGAAATGCGGCGGCGCCGCCGGCAGCGGGGAACGACCGCTCGAGCAGTTCGTCGACGTCGACAGAATACGTGTAGAACTCCTTGCGAACGTCCGCGAGCGTCGCGAAGAGGGAGTCGAATTCATCCAATCGCAGCGCATGCGTGTGGGAGGGATCGCGAAGATTTTCCAAGCGGTCGAATGCGCTTGCTTGGTCGGCGGATGTTGTAAATACATCCGCGACCGTCACGCGTTCGCCGACACGACACACGCGCACCATCTCCGCAAAAACGCCTCCCGGGTCCGTGAAGTGGTGGAACGCATAGCGGCTGATGACCCTTGAGAACGACGCATCCGGGAACGGAAGCGGCTGGGCGTCGCCAGTGACCCAGGCCAGATTCGCGAGTCCCAACGACTGCTGGCGCTGCCGGCTTTGGGCGATCATGGCCGGCGTCAGATCGATGCCCGTGACATGCTTTGCCACACGCGCGACTTCGCAAGCGACCAGTCCCGGTCCGCAAGCCACGTCGAGGACGTTATCGGCCTCGGTGATTCCGGCCGTGCGGATAAGGAGTTGATGGATCGCGGAGTCGTCGCGCGCGTGAATTTCGGCGAACGGCACCGCCTGCCGAGTGAACTGGTCGAGAATCGATTGCCTATGTTCGTCCACCAAAGCCTGACCCTCCTCCGTCAATCGTAGAATGATTCAAGTCAATCTAACGGGACGAAAGCGGGAACGGAAGCCATCGCTCGGCTTCTATTCATGAGACATATGATCGAGCCCGCCGATAATCATCCGCCGCTGGGTGCCGCCAGCTCGAAGGGCGGTAGTTTGTTTGGGGCCGCCACGATCTTGGCGTGAAATAGGGGGTGCCTGGGGTCGGAAAAGTGGCCTTGCAGAAGGTCCGGTCGGGTCTGTGGCCGGCGGATGCCGTGGCCCGTCACGCGTTTCCATTCGATCAGCACATCGTAGTCGCCGGCCGGCGCGCCTTTCCCTAATGCGCCAGACTCCATCTCGAACCTGCCGTTCTCTTGCACGATGCCCATGATCGTGGGCTCCATGCTCAAAGGATCGGTTTTGCGACGGAAGAAAACGGCCGCGCCGGAAGCCGGCGAACCGTTGTAGGTCACTTTCCCTTCGACCGGATAGACCGGCTCTTGCCGATTGCGGTCGCTGCACGAGGTGCAGAGCAACACCAGCGACGACATCAAACATGCGACGACGATTCTCACGGCCGACCGACTCCAGCAAAGGCAGACATGGTGAACAGCGAAAAGCGGCGAGCCGGGCACGGCGACTTCCCTCAATGCAGCGGCTGCGCAGACGGCAAACGATTTTGAAGCGTGGCAAGAACATAGAGGAGTGCCGGATTGCTGCGGAACGGTGCGTCGCCGATGTTGACCCACTGAACCGTGCCCTGCCGATCAATCACGAATGTCCCGTGCAGGGGGCGTTCCGCCGGCTGTGCGTCTTCCCCTTGTCGGAAAACCTGATAGGCGTGTGCGATCTTGTTTCCGGGGTCGGAAAGGACGGGAAATCCGAAGGCCCCGAATCGCTCGAACCGTCGCCGCGTCGTTTGCGGCGAATCGGCGCTGATCGCGACCACCCGCGCCCCAACTTCGCGGAACAGCGGCAGGTCGGCCTTGTCGGTGAACAGTTGCCGGTCGCAAAGATCGCAGTACGTGTGGTAGAAGATCACAACCACGGGCCCCTCGGCGAGCAGTTCCTTAAGGCTCCAGGTTTTTCCCTCGGCATCATCGAGTGCGAAGTCGGGCGCCGGCCGGCCCAAGAGCGGGTGGTGGTGGGTGAAAACGACTTCGGGATGAGCCAGAATTTTGCCGAGCGATTCGGCCTTGGAGCCCAGCACGGCCCCGAGCCGAACATCCGCTTCTATTCGGGCTGCGTCGGCGGATATCTGCGCTCCAGCAGGCCGCTCGCGCCCGATCGCAAACCATCCGATCAAGCCAATCGCGACAGCCAGCAAGGCGAGCATTAGCGGCGCGGCTCGCGCCGTTACCCGCCGATTTCGGCCCCCTTGCGGCGGCTGGAAAACCAGCGAGTTGTCGTGCACTGTCTCCATATCGGGTTCCTGCGAATTTTCGAACCTCAAGGCAGCGTGATGGAATTGACGTTCTGCCAATTCCAGACGTCCTGATTGTTGGTGAGCCATGTGTTGTCGATCGTCTGAACGTGGCAATCGGCAAACAGGGCGGGGTTGCCGCTGAAATGCGGCGAACTGAACGTCGTGGAATACTGCCCAATCTGCACTTGGTCGTCCAACATGCTTGCGCCGGAGTAGGCTTGCAGGCAGTTGTACCAAGGGGTCGGACCGATGGGATAATCCTGCGGATTGCAGCCCAGGTGGGTCACCATGAGGGTCTTCGACGATCCGTTGAAATTACTGAGTTGCCCCAGCGAAACGCCCCCCGGGGCGTTGTAAAGAATGCTCCCGGGCCGCTGAAGATATCCGTAATCGATCAGGCCATTGGATCGATCGCCGCGATCGGGGCAGAGAAAAATGGGAACCATATCTTGGCCATTATTGAGTGGGACGAGAGAGCCGTTGCCGGCCGCGATGGCCGCCTGGCTTGCTCCGACCACTTCCTGCACGAGTTGTTTCTCCTCGACGTAACGCAACGTCTGCAGATTCCAGCAAGTGTTCGGATAGGGATACGGCGGAGCAGTCGCGGGATTTTCGGTTTGAAAGAACCCGAAGGCACTGTGGAAATTTTGAGAGGCAATCCCGATCTGCCGGAGATTGTTGCTGCAGGAGGCCATTCGGGCGGCTTCCCGCGCGGCTTGCACGGCGGGCAGCAACAGCCCGATTAGAATGCCGATAATCGCGATGACGACCAGCAACTCAACGAGGGTGAATCCCTTCTTGAAACGACCTTCAACGGAACGATGATTTGCCCGCGCTCCCGATCCGGCGAGCTGGGGCGGCGCGGAATGCCAAGCGAACGCGAGACGTTTTGGTCGAATAAAGTCAGAGCGCATGGCGCGCCTCCGATGGTTTTCTCGGATGGAAAAACACCAATTGGCAACCCATGGCCGACCGTCCCCCCCTGTCCCCTCGGCGGGTGAGGAATTAGGGGAAACCCGACGCGCGCGGATGCGCGCGGACCACGGATTGGGTGGACCGTGCCTTATCTCGATCTGAATCGCAGTTCGGCGCAATCGCCATCAAGCACGGCAGCGCGCGGTCGCAATCGAGTGCCGGGCGCAATCGCCATCAAGCGCAGCGGCGAACGCAAACGGTTCGCGAGCGCGCAAACGCAGCGCGCCCGCCGGGATCAGCAATCCACCGGCGCGGGAGGAGCCCGCGAGAGAAATGGCAGATATTCCCAGCGGCAAACGACCACCACTTCCTTGGCTGGTCGATGAAATCGCAGCAGGAATTGCCAATCGGGCAGCGAAGCCGTTCGAGTGAACCAAACGGCCTGCCCAAAGAACTTGCAGATTGCACAGTTTTCGTCGTCGCACAGCCGCAACGGAGAGTCTTGCGAGATCGTCCGGCTCGCATCCGCGACAAACCATTGGACTGGCACCGCCGACCCGGCACCAATTGGCGCTGCCGGTGGAGTATCTTCGTCGCAGCATTGATCGCCGGCATCGCGGCAGCCGGCATCGCGGCAGCAAGCATCGTGCCCTTGGCCGGGCAACAAATGCAGACCTTCCCCCATCGCCGACAAGGCGCTAAATAAAATGGCGAATGCCCAGGTGAATCGAATTCGCCAAACCGCGCGCATGGCAACGACACCAACGAGGGAAGAAATCGAGGCATCACCTTTACGTAAGAATAATGAAACCGGTTCGCTGCGGCAACACAAATTGAGGCTCGAAAATTGGCCAAACCGCGTCAAGGCTCGAAACGCCGACCACGCCGGCGCGGTGGGCTATTCGTCGCCTTTTCTGCAGCCAAAGCGTGAACTCCGGCGGTAGTGGGTCAGTCTGAAATCACGAAGTTTTGAGCCGGCCTTGCCCGATGGCCGATCCGGCGGCATACTTTGGATATGCCTAAACGCTCAAGCAATCCACCGAAGCAGAAAGACACCCAGCAACTGGCCCGTGCGACCCTCGATGCGGTCGTGCTGGATGCTGAACCGCCGAAGCCGGAAGCTGCCAAGCCGGAGAAGAATCCGGCAGCGGTGGCGCTGGGGCGGTTGGGTGGCCTCAAGGGCGGCCCGGCCCGCATGGCAAAGCTGTCGCCAGCAAAGCGCAAGGCCATCGCCAAGAAAGCCGCAGCGAAGCGGTGGGGCAGTAAGGCTGACTAGCGGGGCTGCTTTGGCTTTGACGGAACATCCTGCTCGATCTTCTCAACGACCTGCTCTTGCCGGTCGCCGTAGGTAAAGAGCATTTCCTTCTGAATTTTATGTTCGACGGCGTTGGGGTTGTTGTCGTTGAAACTGCCCATATCGCGCTCCAGGGCGTGGTCCTGCTTCTGAGTGTTTTCAAATCGCTGCTGAAATGCGCTCAGCGCGTGATCCCACGCCATATTGTCGATGTGATCCCAAACAACTTCCGTTTTTGGTTCGCCATCTGGGCCGATTTTTACAACCTTATTGGCGTGCATGATGCGCCGTTTGCGATTTTGCTTGTCGTACCCTTGCAACTCTCTTGAACGCCTTTTTAGGCGGCGAGTTAATATCGCTTTCGGGCTGGGAATCTTGACCTCCCATCCCTCGCTCAAGAGCTTCGCCGCAAGCTCTTCCATGTGGAATGCGCCATCGTGCTCGCGCTCGTGTTGAAGGATCGCTTCTTCGTCGTATTCGGCCTGTGTCCTACCCTGCTTTGCCAGCGACATGATCGGAAAGCTCCTTGTCGATTGCCTTGAGGTGGCGGTTCAGTCCCTTAACTAGCTGTAAAAAATAACGCGTTTTGGCCTCATCCCAGTCTTTGTGCTCAACCATCTGCGCGACGCCGCCGTATGAAGTCTTAATCTTGGTCAGCATTCCACTAAGGCTCTGTGCCCAAACAACGTATTCATCCGACGCTGGAAAGCGAGGCTTCATTTTACGCCCATTCGTACTTGCGTTTAAGATCGGTGTAGGCACCTGGATAAACTAGGCCGTCATGCTGCAAACGCCCAACTACGATACCGGGCGAAATTCCAATGGTTGCGGCAAAGTCTTTGATTAAGGGCCTGCTCTTGGCAACAAACGGTAGGCGGTGCGCGTATGACGGAGGAATTAAGAAATCACGCGCGAACTCGTTTGCCTCTCGCTCTTCCTCCTGATCTTCACTATATCCATAGTCAACGAACACCTGCTTTTTTCCGTGCTTGAGAATGTGACCGGCCTCGTGGAAAAACGTAAACCAAAACTGATCGTCGGTTTTGTATTTGAGGCTGACCTGAATCATAGCCTTATCTTTTGTTAGCCAACGAGCGGCACCGCTGATGCTGGCCTTGGGAATTTCCTCGGTAAGAGCTACCGCAACCCCGGCCGCAGCACAGACGGATTTTATTTCGACGCTCCATTCCTTGGCGTTTTTCGTGGTCATTCCACGGACCGTCCGAAGCGCTCGCAAAAACTCCTGCGGATTAAACGGCGCAGTTTCCATTGCCTGCGCCGAAAGAACACCCAGCCGACGCCACGCGGCAACGTATCCTGGATATTTCTGATGCGCTTCGCCACCCCGAAACTGGATCGCGGACTTGGCGAGAACGTCTCGCCATGCCTGAACGCTGCTCACTCCAAAGAACTCTAGCAACTGCCGGACAAGGTGTGATTTATCGGTTGCGGCGACAATGTACTTCCGCTCAATCAATTCCTTGACCGGAATCTCTTTTAGCCAAGCAATATCCACCTCAAGCTTGCTGGTTTCTTCAGACCGAATGAGATGCTCGCGGTAGGCAAGTTCCATCCGATTCCAGAAGCTTGCCGGAATTCCTAGCACGAGTTCAAGTTTGTAGGCCGTGTCCACACTGATCGGCGCAATGCCGTTGACGATTTGGCTGACCGTTTTCTCGGCCATGCCCATCCGCGCAGCAAAGTCGGCTTGCGAAAGCCCTCTTGCCTCAATCGCTTCCTTCAGGGTAGCGCCGGGCGGAGTCGCGTAATCCGGATGGTAAGTGTGCTTTGCTGATGCCATGTTTGCGATCCCCGTTTATTAATGATAGTCGCCAATCCCAACGACCGTGATCTTTGTAACCTGAACCCAATCTAGGCCGCCGCTGGCCAGCGATGGCAATGGATCGTGGTTCGGCTTGAACGCCAAACGCTCTTTCCCGATAAGGCTGATCGCCAACAGTCCCTTAAGGTTTTGCGACAACTCGTGGCAATGACCCGGAAGCAGCCGCATGGCGCCAAGATTGTCGACGGCTTGCAGTTCATTCAGTCGCTGCGCAATCTTTGCAGCTAGCTGCGGGCCATATTTGCCCCTCAGTTTCTTCTCTGAATTGCAAAGCGTCGTGAGGCTGGCGTTTGTGAACGTTATCTCCATGTTCGGCGTCCTTGCATATAATCTTTACCATAGAGGTAATGACTTTTCAAGTGCATTGCCTTAAAACTCTTTACGCAGAAGGTAAATTTTATGTTGACTTACCGTGACCGCTCAAGCATAATGGGAAGTATGAAAACACTAACCCGCGACCAACGCTGTTCCGTTATCCGCTGCCTGTGCGATGGCGTTTCGATTGCCGCGACCACCCGCATTACTGGCGCGGCGAAGAACACGATTCAAAAGTTAACCCGCGAACTGGGCCAAGCGGTGCTGGAATTCCAAAACGTCGTCCTCCGCAATCTTCCGTGCAAGCGGATCGAAATCGACGAAGTGTGGGAATTCTGCTACGCGAAGGATAAAAACCTTCCCGACCGCATGCGGGGAGAGCCGGGCGTCGGCTCGATTTGGACTTGGACCGCATTGTGTGCCGAGACAAAGTTGCTTCTGTCGTGGCGGCTTGGCGCTCGCGATTCCGCGAATGCCCAATACTTCATTTCAGACGTTGCCGAGCGGCTAGCGAACCGCTGCCAGATGACAACCGATGGCAACCGGCTTTACCTCGCGGCCGTGAATGATGCTTTCCGTGGCGATGTGGACTTCGCACAATTGGTGAAGCAGTTCGGCAACGAAACCGGCCCAGCGGAAACCCGCTACTCGCCGGGCAAATGCTTGGGGGCAATCAAGCAGCAAGTCGAGGGCAACCCGGATATGGATTTGGTTTCGACCAGCTACGCTGAACGGCAGAACCTAAACATCCGAATGCAGAATCGCCGCTATACGCGGTTGACCAACGCTTTCAGCAAGAAAGCCGAGATGCTGGCATTTAGCGTGGCTATCACGTTCATGTACCATAACTTTGTGCGGGTGCATCAAACGATCAAGACAACGCCGGCCGTGGCCGCTGGGGTTGCCAAGCACCGATGGACCGTCGGCGATATGGTCGATCTTTTGCCGCTGGCGGTTGCCGGAAAGCGCGGCCCGTACAAAAAGAGGATTTCAGACTGACCCACTACCTCTCCGGCCGAATTCTTGACCCGACCAAGTGGCGATGATAGGGTGCGAGGGATGAAAACTCGAATCCTGCTCCTCGCCGCAATTGCTTGGATCGGTGCTTCAATCGCGCCATGGCAGGCCGCTCGGTCGGCCGAGCCGGCGGCAACGAAAAATGTGTTGTTGATCATTTCCGACGATCTGACGACGACATCGCTCGGCTGTTACGGCGCGCCGCTGGTGAAATCGCCGAATGTCGATGCGTTTGCCGCCAAGGGCGTGCGCTTCGAGCATGCCTATTGCCAATATCCGCTCTGCAACCCGAGCCGATGCTCATTCATGACCGGGCGGCGGCCGGATACGACACGGGTATACGGCAACGGCGTAAACTTCCGCCAACATCTGCCCGATGTGATCACGATCCCGCAGCATTTTCAAAAGGCCGGCTATTTCGCGGCCCGCGTGGGGAAGATTTATCACTACGGGGTGCCGAACCAGATCGGCACCAACGGCTTGGATGATGGCCGATCGTGGAACGAGGTGGTCAACCCTCGCGGCCGGGACAAGGACGAAGAGGCCGACGTCATCAATTTCACCAAAGGCCGGCAACTCGGCGCCGCCCTGTGCTGGTTGGAAACCGAAGGCGACGGGTCGGACCACACCGACGGCAAAATCGCCGACGCCTGCATCAAACTGCTCGAGCAGCACGGCGACAAGCCGTTTTTCATCGGCTGCGGCTTCTTTCGCCCGCACGTTCCTTGCGCCGCCAGCAAAAACTATTTCGATCTCTATTCGCTCGACAAAATTCATCTCCCCACCGAACCGGCGGAGCATATCGCTGGCATTCCGCCGATCGCGCTGACGGTCAAGCCGCTGAACTATGGCCTGACGCCAGAACAACTCAAAATATTCACCCGCGCTTATTTCGCGAGCACGAGCCTGATGGATGCCCAGGTGGGGCGCGTGCTGGCCGCATTGGATCGGCTCCATCTGGCCGACAACACGGTGGTGGTGTTTATCTCCGACCACGGCTGGTGCCTCGGCGAGCATGGGCAGTGGCAAAAAATGCTGCTCTTCGAGGAAAGCGCGCGGGTGCCGATGGTGATCTACGATCCCGCGGGCAAGGCGAACGGCAAAGTCTGCTCGCGCCCGGTCGAGCTGGTCGATTTGTACCCGACGCTGGCCGATCTCTGCGGCCTGCCTGCCCCGGAAGGCGCCGAAGGCACAAGCCTGCGACCGCTTTTGGAAAATCCCGCTGCCGAGTGGAGCAAGCCGGCCTATACGCAAGTCGAGCGCGGGGGCGGAAAGGACCACGCGATGGGCCGCAGCGTGCGCACCGGGCGCTGGCGCTACACCGAATGGGCCGGCGGCAAACGCGGCGTCGAACTCTACGACCAATCGGCCGATCCGAAGGAATACCACAACCTCGCCCACGACCCCGATCAAGCCGCGACGGTGGCGATGCTAAAGAAGCTTTTGCATTCCGAGCGGC